>JAYTVL010000318.1:0-19349 GCA_043744075.1 Pirellula sp.
GTCGATCACAACATGGGCCGCAAACCGTGGGCTAGCGCCCTTCGGCTAATCAGCCGGAACGCGCTAGCGTCCGGTTAAGCCCGACTTATGATCGAAGCCGGTTTTTTACTTAGGGGCTGACGGATTTGGTTTGTTAGTCCACGATATTTTGAGAGGTTTGTTATTATCTTGCTGATTTCCAGCCCCATCCACGGTTCTGGCGACAACCCAGACGTCGCCGGCGGGCTTCTTATCGAGGACCGCAGAAGCAGAATCTAGAATGAATTTGACTTTGTCGTCTTCGACAGTAAGAAGGGACAAGTCCTCCGGTTTATTGAGCGGAATATGACTATCGCTAAAAGGAGTCTCGGTGTCACTGATTGCAAAGATCGCGGATTTGATGCCTGATCCAGACTCACCGTCCCTGGCCCGAATTGAAAGCTCGACCTTTTCTCCCTTAAACAATTCAATCCTTCGTCCGGTGGGACGACCGCTGCATTCGACCGAAGATTTCTCGAGAGGGGATTTATCAAAGACAATCTCTTTTGTGGCTTGTTGCCCGCCTGTTCTTATTCCCACTACATAAACGCCTTCTAGATCGCCCGTTTCGATTTTTGGCCGAAAACGCATTTCAGTAGCTTCAAAAGCAAGGCTTAAGTGGCCATCGGGCTCGGTGGAAAGTAGAGTTTGATACCAACGGTCGAATTTGATTTCCGTGGTACGTATTTCCGGTGTATCCGGCGTCTCTCGTTTGGAAATATCCATGAATGCTTTGCTATTAATACCTCTATCTAGAATGGCATCGACTTCAATTCCATCGTAAAAAACTTGTATGATTCCAATACGGTTAGGGAAAACGAATCGGTCACCATTTTTGTCGACAAGCAGTTTTACGTCGGTCCGTTCTTTTACAAGGGGTCGAATTCCAGTGATTCTCACATAATCTTCATCGACCAAGTCCATCGCTGACATATTCGGCTTAGCATCCAGAACGGCGGCCCTTGGAAAGCCACCTATGTCCGCGCTAAAACGAAAGTGCTTCTTGCTGTCCATCCCGGGCCCCTTAAAAAAGCCTACTCTTTTATCTGCTTGCAGAAGCAACCTTTGGATTTCGGGCTGACTCCATGGCTTGGAGTCCATTGCAGACATCGAATGAATCGTGATTGGCAATGCTTTGAGACCATAGTTCTCCCAGAGTTTTTGATTTGACTCAAACTCAACGCCCAGTTCGATGTTCTCTTTAATCTCTCGAGGTTTTATCGTTACGAAATTGTCCAGATTTGGGCGAGTTGGACTGAAGTGTCCATGGTAGAGCGCTGGGACGTTCTTGGTTTTCGTGCCCGCAGTTGCCTTGTCCGGCTCGTCCAACTCGTACTCAAGAACTTGGAAGACTAGCGACGAGTCTGTGGCACTGACGTTTTCGAAAAACTTCGTAGTCTTATTTTGTTCGAAGGACTTTAACAAAATCTTCGTCTCGCTCGAACTTGACAGGGTAACAATCCCTGAATCGGCAAACAAGTTTTTTGCGGAAAGCTCCTTAGTACTTGGTAACTCGAACGATGGCAGAGCATAAACTTTGACTTCCACGCTCCTTGGAGTGGGTAGTTTGTTGAGCAATGCAAATGAAAAGCGGCTAGCTGCGCCCTTGATCGCAGGGCTCGAGAATTCAATTTCATTTCCGTTTTTGATGGCCAGTCTTGATTGATCATCCGCTCGCCTCGCAATAAGGTCGATGCGTCCAGAGTTTCGAACTATTGGGATCACCAATGTTTGAGAGTTGTTATTTGTATTCGTTGAATCAATCGCGGTAATTGCGATTTCTGAACCAGCCTGAATGGATTCTGCGGCGGTTACATTGCACTGCAATTTTATCTGTTGAGACTGCGGTTTTATTGAAGTCGGTCTCTCGCGTACTAGTTGCTTATCAGATGCCATCAATCGAATTGTTGGTGGGGCCGACCATTTGATATTGCACTCACCCACGTCGGACTTATCAAAATGAAGAATTCCTATTTGCAGAGTTGCGTTTGTCTGCCTATCCAAAAAGTCGAACTGCGACCCTGCAGGCAGTACCAAGCGAATGGCTTTTGGATTGATCGGTGGCACCACTATTCCCCAATTCGACCTGGACTCCACCGATCGTTCCGTTCCGACTGGTGTTGGATCCAAACTGATTTCCTTCAAACTTAGATAATGCCAACGCTGCGTAATGTCACTGTTCTCTAACGGTCTATCGGCAGCATTTCGTATCGCTCTAACGTGTATTTCACCCCATGCTAAGTAGTCTTCGAGCAAGACTGGCGTCGCAGGTAGCTTTGCGTTTGAGATTGAATAGAGAATCGCAATGTCTGTAAGCCGTTTGCAATATTTGCGAAGCTGTTCCTTGATATCACCGGATAAACCGATTCTTGCCGTGTACACGGAATCGAAATTTGGAAGGTCGTTTGCAATAACCTCCATTTCTTCCTTGTTCGCAAGAGACGAACCAAGCTCCTTTCGTTGTGCGTACGAAAGCAATGGACTTGCCAATAGAACTTCATAGTCACGTTCGTTTAGCCAGCTCAACTGCGTATTCTTCATCGTGACAAGCTCACTGACTTTCCTAGCCAAGATTTTCGCCATGGCTTCTCGTGCCTTTCGTGCCTTCTCAAGCTGCATGTCGAGCGACTTTTCAGCTGCCGATTCGAAATTCTCTTTGGGGATCACCGTCCTCGCTGTAATGAGGCAGTCCATCAGTTTGTCGTACTCGGATAGTAGCTCGGGGTATTCTGCGATTAAGTCATTCCAAAATGTCAAATCGGAAATCGAGTCGATGTAGCTTCGATATTCGGATCGAGTTACTCGCCATTTGCTTCTTTCCAAATCGGTCAGGTGGTTCGAATCGCCAAGACCATTTGTCGCTTCTTGCCAATGCAGTCGGTAGCCAATATCCGACTTCAGAAAATCGTTCCATGCGCGACAGAGATCCCAGCCAAGGCTTTTACCATTAATGGAATCCACAGACTTTGTGCTGGAGATGGCATTTTGGAGAGAGAACAACGCTTCGCAATCGCTTTCTAGACGTATTTTGTTTTTTGCGTATGACTCGAGGAGTGCGTCGTATTGCAGTTGGCGCCAGACAAAAGGTGCAAAGTCAGCTGGCGACCAATTGTCGCCGTTGTCTCCACGCTTTGCGATTTGATCACGCAGTTGCCATAACCGAAACGCAGGATCAATATCGGTTACCTCTGGTTTCTTACCTTCCAATTTTTCCTTGACATCGATTTTTGGCGTTTTGCCAGAAATTCGACCCACCAATACTTTCTCTGCGAGTTTCCAACCGTTTGAGTTGTTTGCCAAGCAGTCGTCCTGCGTATTTGCCAAAAATAGACGAGGAGTCTGTTTTCCGTTGGTTGCAGTGTTGCAGTGTCGATAAATCGATTCGAAGTATCGCGCCAAAGAAAGTTCCTTTTTTTCGACGTTCATTCTCAGTGCATCTTCACATGCTTCTTGAATTAGGGTTTTCTGTCGAAGATCGGAATAGTGCGCCGTTTGATAGTCATCCGCTGAACAGATAATCCAGAGTTTTCGATCTGGGTACTTGGTATCCAATTTCAAGTCTTCGCAAGCCTTTTGAATGTAGGTCGCGACGGGATTCACGATCAATCCAAGTTGCGGCGACGATTTTAAGTCGCAAATGTCTGCAACCAAAATAATGTTTTTCGCATGGATTTTGCTCAATAGGAGTTCCATGAATTCGCTCACCGGATACGTGGAGCTTTCGGACGCGGACTCTCCGATATAAAGGCAGCTGTGCCAGGGTTTCTCTTTGTCCTTGCGAATTACGGCAGCGTGGCATCGAAGTTGTACGATAACAGTAGCTTTTGCATCGAGATTGTTTTTTTTTAGGTCGTCGCTCCATTCGTCAACTCTGGCTTCAATGTCTCTTCGGTTGTCAAGATTCGCGGAAGGGGCAGACTTATCGATACTCGTCCAGGATTGCAATCCATTGTTCTGCATCGTCGTACGCATTTTTTCGATATTCCATATACCGAATTTTGGCGAGGGTAGAACGTCACCATATTCCGTAATGGAAATGGTGGCCGCAAAAGTCTTCGTGGCTGCAACTGGCCATAAAAACCATAACAAGATAGCTAACAAGACTGACGCTGAAAAACCGAAGAAAATCAAAGCAACTAGTTTGTTCTTGGTTTCTTCTGGTCGATCAGTCCAGGATCTTTTGTTTGTGCCGGTGGCTGATCCTTGCGTCATCTACATTCCCCTAATCGTGCTGATTTTCTGACTGTCAAGCTAGCCAGCATTGTAACCGCAGTCTGCCTTGGTATGATAGTTGGCAGCCTAGAAGGCTTCCTTTGCAGGGTGTTTTACTGCATCGTTTATTAGTTGTATTCCCATTTTGTTGCGATTTCAACAATGCAGAATCCCTCGGTACATTGGTCGGAAGGGATGTTTCTCCGGCCCCATCATTTTCAAGCTTCCGATCGGTATCTGGCAGAACTGACGGGCATCCATTCGCAGATTGACCACCCCTATGGATATGGCGTTTTTCGAGTTTCTATTTCCGAGGAAGCAATTGCAAATGGTATTCTCGAGCTGGTAGGACTGAAGGCCCGGCTTCGCGACGGAACGGTTATTTCAGGCGAAGCCAATGATGTAAGATCGACTGACCTCAATATTCGTTTAACCGATGAAGTGACTGGAAACAAGCCGATCACGGTCTTTTTGGCTTTACCTCAAGCTTCCGACGGACGAGCCAATGTGTCCACGGATGCCCAGGACAGTCGTCCCCGTTATTCCGCTTTTCGCCGTGAAATCGATGAGCAAGGGACGGGCGGAAATCGACAAGAAATTGGACTAATGCAATTGAACGCACGCATTATGCTTACCCCGGAAGATACAACCGGTTTCGAGATTATTCCAATCATGCGTTTGTTGCGAACCGGTTCCGAGGTGGCCAAGTTTCGTGTAGACCCAAACTATTTCCCACCGTCAATCACCACGCAATCATGGGGTGAACTAGCGACTCTAGTACGCGATCTTCGAAACTTTATGGGTAGCAGGATCAAAACGCTCAGTGTTTTGATTCAGGATCGAGGAATTACTCTATCTTCCCAGGTGCATGGCGACTTAGAAAAAATCTTGCTGATGCATGTGCTAAACGAGTCGTATGGCGAACTGTCTTGCCTCGCATTCGCATCGGGAGTTCATCCGTTGGTAGCTTATACCGCGCTCTGTGCCATCGTAGGTCGCTGCTCTATTTTTTCCCCTACCGCTGCCATCGAAGAAGTCCCCAAGTACGATCACGATGACCTTGCCAGAATATTTCGCTGGGCCGCCGACCTGATTCGCAAGCTAATCAACTCAGTCAAAGAGGATGAATGCATTCAACGCAATTTCATTGGGGCCGGCAGAGGCATGCATGTGGCGCTCGAACCAGAGTGGTTTGGTCCAGAATGGGAGTGGTATTTCGGTGCCAGCCCAATCAATTTCGGCGTGGAACAATGCGTGCAACTGATCAGGGAGTCGCTTGATTGGGTCTTAGGCGCCTCCGATAAAGTCGAACAGTACATGACACATAGGCAACCTGGACTCAAACTGCGAAGTGTTCAGCAATTACCGCGAGGATTAACCAACAGAGGTAAGTGGGTTTTTTTTCAAATAAAATTTGAGGGTGAGCCATGGAAACAAGTCCAGCTAGCTCAAACCATGGCCATGCGTGTTCGGAGCGAACAGATTTCCAATTTGGACTCGCTGGAGGGAAATCGTAGACTCCACGTTAACGTTGGAGGGCAAGCTTACGGATTAGAGTTTGCTATTTTTGCCGTTAAAAAACGAATTTAGATTTGAGAACCCATGCAAACCGAATTTGCAAACGCAGTCGATCCGATTTTTCTAGCCGCTTTGCGACTCGAATCACGTATTGAAAATCGTGACCGGATCGTGACTGCAGATGAGCGAGCGATCCTCATTCGAAAGATCGAAGAGGCGGAGGCCAAACTGGGGATGCGAGAGGAATGGAAGCTATCCAAATACGCGATCTGTGGCTGGATCGATTCTAGACTCATTGAGATTCCATGGCAGGAAAATGGTTGGTGGAAAGACAATTGTTTGGAGAAGTGGTTTTTTAAAACTCGCGATGCTCACGAAGATTTTTTCAAAAAAGCAATTGAGGCAGGAAGCCTCCCTAACAAAAACGCTCTAGAAGTGTTCTACCTGGCAGTCGTTCTCGGATTTCGCGGATTTTATGCCGATAGCGATGCGTCCTACTCCCGCCAAACGTCGAAAAGATTACGAATCCCGGATACCATCGATGCGTGGTGCCGGGAACAGGTCCGAACCCTGCATTTGCGGCAAGGTCGTCCAGTAATCCCTGGCATCGTTCAAACCGGGTATTCCGCTAAGCCACTCAACGGCAAGTCAAATTTAATGCTCTATGCTATGTTGAGCACTTTATTGGTCGCGCTAGCGATCGCTTGTTTCATTTTGCTCTACGTCGGCCCATCATGATTCATCGGAATGGTTGTCCGAACGGCCTGGTGATATTTCGTACGATAGGAAGTTTTTAGCATGCGATTTTTGCAGTCCCTGATCGACGCAATCTCAACTCCGATCCGCCAGTTGTTCACCTGGTTTATCAAATGTTTGCCCGGGATTCGCGCCATTTCTGTACTGTCCTTGCCGACCAAATGGGCACTTCTTTCGTTCTTGTTCCTTTTGATGATTTGGGCGGCTGCCCTCGTAAAACATTTTTTCGCTCCCGATGGAACGCGAGATATCTTTTATTGGTTGTATGTGCCCCCACCGTTCGTAATTGTCATTCCTTTCTTCGTCTACTACTTCGTCAAGTTCCTGCTGATGGAAGAAGTATCACGGTATCCAGAGATAGATCGAATTTGGCGTGAGGGGTTAGAGGAGTCGAAAGGAAAAGGGATATCGATATCGAATACACCGCTCTTTTTGGTGCTTGGTACCTACCATCAACGCGACGTTAAATCACTTACCAGTTCGATGGGGCTTAGTTTTGCAGTCGATATCTCGGGCAGTGGCATCCCGCAAATTACATTTCACGCATGCGATCAAGCAATCTTCGTGTTCCTAAATGGCTGTAACTGTATTTCTCGCCTTACCGTAGCCTCCAATAGTTCAACAAATACAAAGAGTGCGACCCGAGATTCGGAAATGCTTCCAACCGATGTCGGCGGAACCATTGATGCGTCACATCTCAATCCTACACCATTCCAAGCTCGAGTTGAGGAGACAAGCCCACGAATGGACGATGAGCCCAGTCCGCTAGCGCTAGGGGGAACAATGTTTTTGGACGAGAGCCAAGAACTCAATGAGATTTTGAAAGCAGTATCGGCCTCAAAACAACTGACATCGCAGGAAATCGTTGAATGCGAGGATCGTATGAGGCACGTATGCAAACTGATTAAGAAAGCAAGACTCCCCCTTTGTCCGATCAACGGGATTATCTCTACATTGAGATTCGAACTGGTCGAATCCTCAAGCGCTCACCTTCAGATTGCAATCCAAAAGGACTTGGCAATCCTTAGAGAAGAATTTCAAGTACGATGCCCGAATACGGTACTCATTACTGGAATGGAAGCAGAACAGGGCTTTATCGAAATGATCAAAAGACTACCGCCTCAACAACCTACAGAGAATCGATTCGGAAAAGGCTCCGAACTTTGGGTTGCACCGGAGGCTGCACGACTGGACGCAATTGCTGTTCACGCTACGGCAACATTTGAAGATTGGATCTATGCGCTCTTTCAGGATCCCGACGCTCTCAGAAAAAAGAACAACGCTCATTTATTTATGATGCTCTGCAGAGTGCGAGGAGGGTTTTCGGATAGTTTGCGGTCGGTGCTGGCTCGCGGTTTCGGATTTGATCCCAAGATTGAGCCTCAACTTGCCTACGAGCAATTCCTTTTCGGTGGGTGCTATTTTGCCGCAACCGGCTCCGCTCCCAATCAACAAGCTTTTGCCAAAAGTGTCTTTGGAAAGGCTATGCAACAAGAAGGAGAATTGGAGTGGGCTCCAGAAGCTCGCAAAAGAGATAGCTATTTTCAGTTCCTCGCAAATCTTGCTGCCTTGACGGGAACAATCGCGTTGATTGCGATTGTAGGCATGTTAGTCGATAAGTTTTTGCTTCGCAAATCCTGACTTTTGGCTGTAGAAATTGGTAGCTGGACTGGCAACAGTTCAGTCGGCTCAGAATTCTTGCAACTCAGAATTCTTGCAACTCCAGCTACATAAAAGATGGCTGTAACAAGAAAAGCCATCTGGCGTTTTCTGTTGCGCCCGCGATCTCTGCTAATCGCTCCGATCGGTTAAACATGAGCTTCAAACTTGCGACTTGTTTAACCCGCACAGCGGCTGGCGGGCTTTGCCGGCCAAGTTGTATTCGTCGCTACTTCGCGAATCGCGATTGCCATTCTTTTACCGCTGCGGGGTAAGTTGCAAATACGAGGTCGGTCACATCTTTTTCACCCTTCGAATCGCCCAATTGACGCATGGTTTGCACTGTTCTTGCCCTTGATTCCAGCCATGGTTCACTGCCCGCTGGAAATCCGTTCGCAAGCTGCCGAAATAGTTTTATCGCTTGTTCACGCTGGCCACTGAGCGTTTGAAATAGTCTCGCCGTTCGATAACTCCACCAAGGTGTTTTGGGCTCTGCAGCAAAGGCGGCTTGGATGTCCTTGACTCCAGCCAGTTCATCGCCTGTCCAGCACTGGAATGCGGCACGGTAAAGCCGCAGCGAACGAACCAATTGCATGGACTGAAACTCCCCGATGCTTGCAAATCTGCGATTGCCATCTTGGCGTTCCAAAATGCCGAGCATTTCGACACATATTCGAAGGTTGGCTAGATCGGTTTGGTCAATTGATTTGCTCGTACCGGATTGAATAGTTCGTTGAAACAACAAATCCGTAATGCTCCACTTGAGAGCCAAGTCGGATGCCGCATCCACCTTTGCCGCACCTAGGTTGGACATCAATGCCTCGAGTTGATTTGGCGGTATCGCTTTGACAAAATATGCCAGGAAAGCAACCGCACCCGACGAGGGAACGACACTAGTCGAAATCGGGTTGGAGTCGACGCCTGGACTGGGCCAGCGACTGGTTTCAGCAATTGATGTTAATATCGATTGAACAATCACTCTATCGTTGGAACTTGCCCGATCCAATATCTTTGTTCGCAAAGCATCTAGGTTTGGCCGAATTTTCTTCATTGCATCGGTTAGGTAAATGGAATGGTCGTACCAAGCGTCTTGAGTAGCCGTGCAGACCAACGCATATCGGCTAATCGCTTGATCGAAGTCAGACCATGTTCTTGGGTTGGGATCCACTGGTGGTGGATTCGTTGATGCTTGGTCTAAACGCTTTGCCCAAAGAGCGATGAGTTCAGGCAGCTGATCCGTCGCAAGAAAAAGTTGATCTAGCCTGGAAACTGCTTGATTGGCTTGTGTCGTAATTGGCCATGTGTTTACGATATCCATTAGTCTTCCTTGGTAAATCTGCTGTTTCAACTCAGCTTCTTCGTCTTTTGGACTCAGTGTTTTCGTGATCGCGTCGAATCGTACGGCCATGTCGAAACTCATAATGGACATGATCGCTACGTCAGGAGCTTTGGGTTGCTTGCTGTAGGCAATCGCAGCGCGATGAAACTCGTCTTCTGCCGCCTCCTTTTGTCCGTTCGTGAGGAGAACAGCCGCAGTTTGAATTGCGATGTCGAGAGCGACTAAATCGTTGCTTGCACTGGCTGCGGAGAGTTCCGCTTGGCTCAGTTTTTCAACAGCCTCATTCCATCGTTTGGCTGCAAGCAACTGTTTGGCTTCGGCCCTAAGAAGCTCAACCTTAAGCATGGAAGTCGCTGGAGAAACGCTTTTCGTGGTATTGGTGCTAGCGAGCATATTGTTGGCCACTAAAATCGCATCGGCGCGTTGTTGCCAGTACGAGCCGAATCTTTGGCCAATTTCATTTTTGATTTTTAGCGCATTGGCTAAGTCGAGCTCTGATATTAGTTGGCCAACAGGTGATGTGACTAGATTGGCAAAGTGTTCGATCGCAATTTCAGGAGCAACTGTCCAGCCGCCGACGCTCTCTAGCCATTGATTTGACTCTTTGATATCGCCAAGGTTTCGACATGCTTCCGCAGCAAGACTGGCAATGCGCATCCGCCATCGATTGCCTTGTCTCGGCTTACCCTCGACTGGAGCAGACAATCTCTGATTTAGCGATTTGATCTTAGACAACGCTTCCGCTGGCCGAACTAGGTGAATCAGTGCAGCACAACGAGCTAATTCAACGTTGGGGCGTCCAGGCCAGTCAACGCTGATGCGAAGTTCCGCGTTGTCGATTGCGGAGAGCATTTCCGTGGCCGTCGCAATGCGGTCTGTACTCTTGGCTGGATAGTAAAGTGCTCTCAAAAGCAACAAATCGGTCTGGAGCAAATACGTGTCATTAATTAGGCTCGACCATTGTTCTGATGTAGGGTCAGAATTGTTAATTGAATTGGTACCTCTAGCCGGTGCTTTCTGGATTTGAGAACTGAGAGTTTCCAGTTCTGCAAGGCATTGCCGAATGGAGGCTAACGACCATTCGCGAATTGGCTTTCTCGCAGGAACCGCAATATAGGCGGCTTGCATTCTGCGCAGGACCAACCAGCGGCACCATTGCTGTTGCTGTTTCAACCAAAAGGAACGCGGCGAATCTGGACTCCTGTCTACGATAGCTTGATTTGGAGCAAGCAGCTTTTCGGCGGAACCCGGATCATTGATGATCGTGGGATCTGCTGCGGTTTTGGCCGCGACGGATTGCATTTCCAGCATCGACCATTGAGCGGCGGCTTCCACCTGCGTCCCCTCCGCCATGCGGTACCGGTCTCGACACGTTTGAATAGCGACGTCGAAAAAGCCCAGTTTGAGAATGGATTCGACGAAACTCACGTCAGGGTGATCGAAATTGAGAGCAGGCCCAAACGCAAAACCATCTGATGGATTGGGCTGATCGATGCCCAGGCCGACCGAGATCGTCACAAGAATTTGCAATATGCACAACGACAGTGTTATCGATTTTTGTTTTGGCCTATACTTATGCAACTTCGGGAATTTCACCAGGATAGAGCTACTCATTTTTCTCTCACGGATGAATTCATGCAATCCACAACTTTTGTTGGTGACTTTAGAACACAGACACTTGGAGGTGACGCCAGTAAGGTTTGCAACCCGGAATTGATGTTGCGTTACCAGCGGCTGCTCGATGATCGAAAACTCCAGTGGATGACATATCATAAGCTGGAAAGGGTTCTGGGAAGTGGCGGACAAGGAATTGTATTCCTTTCGTCGAGGCAAGGTGCAGACGGTTTCATTTTGCCGGTTGCCATGAAGGTATTTTCGCCAGAACGCTTTGGAAGCCAAGCGGGCTATGACGATGCCATGGCAAGAATTGGCCAAGTTGCTTCATCGGTTGCCCGAATTCAGCACGAGGGTGTGCTAAGCGTACACGACTTCATTGACCGCAATCGTATCCGCATATTGATAATGGAGTGGATTGACGGTTACGATTTGCGAGACTTGCTTCGGCTTGAGCGGATGTCGAAGATTCGAGGGCGTCTCGCACCTCGACGGTGGGATTACATCAATAATGTTATCGTGACAGCTGGGCCGGCTCATGCTCGCTTCAAAGCTGGCGTGGCGGTCGCAATCGTTCGGGATTGTTTGGCTGGCTTGGCTGCGATGCATCGCGAGAATATTGTTCACGGTGACATTAAGACTTCCAATATTATGGTCAAACGCACTGGTCATGCCAAATTGATCGATATCGGGTCGGCATTTGAGATGGGCAAACAACCGCAAGTCTTTACTTGCACTCCCGCTTATGCTGCGCCGGAGGTTCTCGAGAATGCGCCAGTATCGCCTCGGAGCGACTTGGCCTCGTTAGGTTATGTTCTAGTTGAACTCCTGTCCGGTCAGCCCTGTTTTGCCGATACGGATTCCTTGAGAAATCTGTTGGAACAGAAGCGATCGCTGCCGAATCGGCTACACGAGATCTTCCCTCAGGAGGTATCTTGCAACGGATTGCTAATGAATTTCTGTCGCGGACTGATTTCACCCGACCCAGCGCGGCGTTTTCCAAGCGCCGAAGCCGCAGAGTTGCTCCAGGAGGGAGCGGCGTCCTTCCATCGTCAGCTTGTTTTGAGCGATCTAGCCAGCGAATACGACAACGATATTCGCGTCTGGATCGAAGAACTCAAATTATCAGACCAGCAGGAATAGCGCTAGTGCGGATTATTCACAACCCGATGCGTAAGCAGGGACCAGCATGAAACCCCTCGCTTACCGCAAAACAATGGGTACACGACTATAAAAAATGGATTCTGATTTGATTATTGTTAGCGCATCATTCTGCCCACATCGTTCTGCTACCGTATGCTGGGAGGATTTGGCAGGACGATTGAGGCAGGACGATGAGAATTGCGTTTTTACAAGTGGCAGATTGACGTCTGCCGACCTTGTAGCGAGAATGGGCTATGGTCCAAGCCATTCACGCTAACTCTTCGTTTAGGCAAAAAATTGGCACTTCCACTAAGAATTTTCATCTTTGCTTCGTTGATTGCGGTGATTGCATTTCTTACTGGTGCAATTGCGCAATGGCAACAGGGCTTTAGAGGACAGGGTTTTCAGGGGTCGGGCTTTCAGGGTTATCGAGAAGAAAGAACTCCCGATCGCAGCGAATTCCCAATGTGGACTATTGAAGCTCCGTTTCAAGCGGATGTCTTCACCTTTGCTCGGATTAAGTACACGTCCTTGGCTGGTGGCAGAGGTAATCGATGGCGAAACGACTTCCCGGATAGCGACTGGAATTTCTCGTATCGACTTCAAGAACTGACCAGTATGAAAGTAGATCCAAATGGCAGAGTGCTTGAACTCACAGATCCAGACTTGTTCAACTACCCATTCCTGTTCATGAATGGAGTTGGTTCACTTCAGTTCAGTCCTGATGAGGCTGCCGCTCTTCGACGGCATTTGCTAAATGGAGGCTTCCTAATGGTCGACGACTTCTGGGGAGAAGAGGAGTGGTCCAATATGAAAAGCGAAATGAAAATGGTATTTCCAGATCGTGAGCCAGTAGAACTTCCACTTTCGCATCCGGTTTTTCATATCGTATACGACATGAAAGTGAAACCTCAAGTCCCAGACATTCGAACGTGGCGATCCGGATCACTGTATGAATTCAACCACCGTGGCCCGCCTGGTGATAAACTTCCTCATTTTCAAGCATACCACGACGACAATGGTCGAATCGTTGCGCTGCTTTGCCACAACAATGATCTTGGGGACGGGTGGGAACGCGAGGGAGAGAATGCCGACTATTTCGAAACTTTCTCTGTGCCTTTTTCCTACCCCATGGGCATCAATATTATTACGTACGCCATGACACATTGATCAATCCGGATCGCAAATGCATGCACTCTCGCGAAAGCTGCACTTCTTTGGATCATTATGCATTTGCATTTTGGCGTCGCGTTTTGCCGAAAGAGTCCGCTCGGACTTTGTAATCTATCGATTGCCCGGAACCAAATTGGTAACAATCTTGGAGGGAAAGACGAAGATTATGGTAGGACGACATCTTGAATACACGCATCCCACGTTTGGCACGATATCCTTGGATCTGGATGACGCTGTGATTATAAAAGCCCCTACACGTCAAGAAGAATACAAAAGACTATTCATCAAAGCGTCGAAATCGAAGGAAATCGGAGACTATTTAGAGGCGGCACGCCAAGCACTCAAACGAGGACTGCTCAAAGAATTTTATGAGTGCTGCAGCGCCGCTTTCAAGATCGATCCGGAAAACGACACCATCAAGCGATTGATCGAAGCAAGAAAACTGGTCAAGCAGCCATTAGGAGATCCAACTGAAGTGGAGCGGAATTTGCGTTCGGTTACAAACCTATCCAAATTCAAAGTTGAGATAAGCCCTCACTACGTCATGCTGCACGACACCAGCGACGCGAGAGTCGGTCGAAAGACCCGATCACAAGCTCGCATTGAATTATTGGAAACGGTTTACGAATCCTATTTCATGAAATTTGCACTCGATGGAATTCTGCTTAAACGGCCCAAAGAGCATTTGATGGTCTTGCTTTTCGCAGAGGAAAGTACATTTCATCGCTATGCAACTCTTCTCGCTCCTGAGCTGAAAATGGCCGCTGGTTTTTGGTCTCCGAAGGACAACATAAGCGTGTTCTACGATCAAGGCACGACGAAACACAAGAAGGATTTAGCGTCCTTGTCAGCTGATATGCAGAAGTCGAAAAACAAGTTGCGAGGAACAGTGGCTTCGAAGGATATGGCGCATTTAGCGAATTCTTTTGAGCTGTTGATCAAAGTGGACCGCGAAGAGTCAGATATCGAAGTAGTCTCTCATGAAGCCACACATCAGTTAGCTGGCAACTCAGGCGTTTTGCCTCGAGGCAAAATCGGAGCGAGATGGGCTCACGAGGGCTTGGCCAGTTATTTTGAAACACCAGCCGGAGCTGGGTGGGGTGGCATTGGAGCCGTGAACCAGACTCGTCTCGCAGATTACAGAGTTATTTCCCAGGATCCAAATCGCAACAAATTGAGACTCATCGTCTCGGATCGCTTGTTTTATGATGCTAGGGACGCCGGGCAAGCTGTAGAAGCATATGGCCAAGCGTGGGCGTTAACGTTCTTCTTGATGGAAACTCGATTTGACAAGCTCATCGCATACTACCAAAAATGCTCTCAATTCGAAGATGATTTGTCAAGCGAAAGCCGAATCAAAGTCTTCACCGAATCGTTTGGCGATTTGCAGTCGCTAGAACAGGAATTTCAAAGATTCATGAAAACGCTAAAAAGCGACGTCGACCGACTTCGCGAAGCCGCTAAATGAAAGCAGCGAACATCAATTCCACTGGAGACCTCGTCAAGTTCGCCGAGAATCGGCTACAATGGAAGCCTAAGGGGAACCAGCGATTGAATGAAGCGGACGAAAAATCTATTTATGAACGATTGAATGCCGCCAAAAGGGACCGATCGAAAAAAGAATCGGGTGAGGAAAGCATTGATGATCGAATGGATCGATTTGCTCAATTGCAAAAGGCCTCTTTTCAATTGTTGGTTTCATCGCCCAATGGTTGGCAATCATTTCTTAGCCGAAATTACAAGGCACGTCGAGTGGAGTTTGTAAATGGAAAGTGGCGACCCATTTCAACTGTTCGACGTTTTGACGAAACATAATGTTCCATTCGTAGTCATTGGCGGTCATGCGGTGACTTTTCATGGTTATGTACGTGCAACAGAGGATAGTGACATCGTTTTTTTGCGATCGCTCGAAAGCGAACGTTCGCTCTTGTCCGCATTGCAAGAACTAAACGCGGAGCGGATTGGCGATGAACTGGACCTAAGCACGGGAATTGAGAAGACCCATCCAGTGAATTTGGCATACATTCAAGCCTCGCATCTTTTGATGCTGATAACGAAGGGCTAGATACGTCAATCCAATTTGCCGCCACGAAGTTTGACATTCAAGTCAAGTTGTTTACGTTCAGAATCGAGAATGCCGAATTCCATGGGCGACGCGCGAGGTGGCCGTGGGATAATTACAGGCGTTCCATGTACTTCCGTCTCTTCTTCTTCAGTTCCTTCCGGTCGCCAATAGTATCCAAGTGAAAAATATATCTCTTTATATGTTTCCAACGGAGACAAGTCATGCTCGGCATGTATTTCTCCGTTATATTGGCGATACTCGGTTATCGGTAAAGGTACGACGACTTCCTCGCGAAATTTATCCCCCGCTCGCACTGGTGTGACATAAGGGGCGACCGGCGACGTTATCAGAGGTCCAGACGGTATCTCGGCTAGTTTCTTGTTGACCCATACTGTTCGTTTTTCTGGCATGAAATGGACGTATATGACATCAGGCGACATCTTCCATTCCGGTGTTGTCAAATAGAGGCGATTGAGAAGATACAAATCGCGAGTTGTTGGGTTATGTAGCTCATAGGCAATTTTCATCCGATCTTTCGTCAAATGAAATGTGGTGATAAGCTTCGGTTTTTCTGTCACGTTTTATCTCCGTTCGCTACCATGGCGGTCCGCCTGGCCAGTTGGAAGGATAGTAAGTCGGTCTGGGCGGGATACCAAGATCTCTGCGAAACGAATTTTCCGTTGGAACATTTCCGCTATAGTCTGGCGGATTATTCTGAACGACGGTTGCAGGTGGCGGAGATGAGTTTGGAACTGTAATCGGCCCACCTCCAGTCCCGACAGTGCTCCGTTCTTCTGAACGATTTGACGAACCGTTTTGGTTTGGAAAGGTATCCTGAGGACCGTTGCCTTGATTGCCGTTTGCATTATGGAGTGCATGTACCATTTCATGTGCAAGGATGACAGGGGCACCTGGTGAACCTTGCGAGCCGGGTAACCCCGAATCGGTTGTATTATGATTCGGATTCCATGCGATGATACTATTAGCACCAACGCCATTTCCTCCATTTGCGCTACCCGGCGGGTTGGTATCACACGTGCCATTGGCACCCGCGAAAGGAATGATGGTTATAGTTTTTCCGTTCGCTCCCATTTGCCGAAGCCATTCTGCGCCAGAAGGTGTTGGCAATATGACTGCGAGAGCATTTTGAACGTCGCTCGCAAAATTTGGATTCGCCGGATCTGGCTTGATGATAATGGTTACGGACGGATCACCGATCAATACGGGAGGAGCAATCGCTCCAGGTGCAATTATCACTCCGCCGTGAGCGGTCATGTCGGTCAGTCGCGAAGCTGGAACGCCGCCAATTAAAACAGTAGCCGCTCCTTTCGCAATTATGTCAGGCGGACCAACACACGTCGCTTGGTCTGCAATCCGCGCAGAAGGCTGGCCATTGATAAGCACCGTTAGGCAACAGGGTGGAAGAATAGGGCCGCCCACGTGCGGAACAATTCCGGTGACCATTGGACACACATGCAAATCGGTGGCACGCGCCGCTGGAAACATCTGCTTTTTACTCCCGTTTCATACGTTTACAGTACTTGACAATCGTCGGTACTTGGTAGTTTCAACTAAGTATTACAAAGTTCTGGTGAAAAAATCTAGCAGTTGATCTTAACCATGGAGCCTTTGACCGTGTGCATTGCGGACGCAACACTATCAATTTTTGCACTATCGACCGCCACGGTGGCTGAGCCATTGATTTTTATGTTTACTCCCTTAATTTCGATCGTTCCATCCTCCTTGAGCGATACGGAACTAGCACCGCATTCAAGCTTGATTTCCGATTTGGCTTTGATCAATACGTTTGCTGCACTTGACTGCAAAGTGACTGCATTTTTCGCGGTCGTTGTGAGCGTATCATCGAATTTCTCTTCAACGATGCCTTTTACATGAACGGTCATCTTGCCTGTTTGCACGTCAAGGCTAAGGTCCCCTTTGGTTATTGTCGTACTGGTGTCGCCGAAAATCGTCGTCGTTACTTTACCGTTTTTCTTTGGATCGCCTTTCGGGTCGGTTCCGACTGTAACCGTGCTGTTGTTTCCGACGATGATCGTTTGATTCGCACCGGTTACGCCGCGTTTGTTGCGTTTTACCGTTGTGTCCATATCGCGTTCAGCGTGTATACGCAATTGCTGTTTATCGGGCTTGTCATCCATCGTCAGTTCGTTATAGCCCGAGCCTTTGTAGGTTTTAGATTTGTAGCCAGAACGGGTTTTTTCGCCGGGCAGTGGAAACGGGGGCATGGCTTCTTTGTTGTAGACTCGGCCGGTGATGATGGGGCGGTCGAGGTCCCCTTCGATGAAGGAGACAATGACTTCTTCGCCCATACGTGGGATGTCGATGCCACCGAAGCCCTTGCCAGCGTGGACTTGCGAAACTCGCATCCAACATGAATGATTTTCACCGGCATCGGGCTCGCGATCCCAGTGAAATTGCACTTTGACACGACCGTATTCGTCGGTGTAGATTTCCTCACCCGGCGGTCCGACGACGACAGCCGTTTGTACGCTGGATAGCAAGGGTCGCGGAGTCGAACGAAGTGGACGGTATTGGCTGTCCCTGGGGATGCAGGTAAAGGAGTTTGAATAACTGGCTGGTTGATTACCCGACGTAAAGGGGCCTGATTGCGTGGCCGTATGCTGAACCGACGTAATCAAATACGACTTGCCCTTCTCGTCCTTGCAATTCAAATGCTCTGTCAATTTGAAACAATAGCCGGGCGAAAACGTCTTGCAACGGCTCGTACCGTTTACCGTATTGAAACGGGTTTCTTCGGATTCCAAACGCACCGCCGCTTCGGCCTCGCCGTCATCTTTCTTGACGTACTCGCCAGGAAAATCATACAGCTCGTAGGCAGAGTTATTCTTGAGAGTAATCGAACTGTGCTTCTGAGCGCTGGCCTTCAGATCCGTCGAGGGATGGATAAAATCGTAGTCCGTATGCTCCCATTTGCCCGTCACAAACTCATAAGCATGTTCCCAACTCGTAATGATATCCTCACCGATATTGGTATCCGCCGAGTTTGGATACTTCACCTCCGCTTCGGGTGCATTGGGGTAGTTGAGCTGATCGGTCAAAATCAGCGTATGCTTGTCATTCGCAAACTTGAAGTAATAGAAGATCCCATAGCGTTCGAGGGTTCGCGAGAGGAAATTATAATCGGTTTCTCGGTACTGCACGCAATGCTCGACCTTGCGCTTGCCAAGAATCTTGGCGTTGCCTGACTCAAGCTCAGGCACAACGTGCCCATATTCCTTTACCCTTTTGACAACCTCATCGAGTACATCTTGGATCGATTTCTCAGCCTTCTCCGGATGGTAAACGAAGCACCGAGCAGCCCGTGTCATGAACCACAACCATGGCACAATCCGAACCCGATACATCCGGAACTTGTTCTTTCCATTTTCGGCAACAAACGTATTGCCTGCCCAAAAACTGCTTACATAACCGTGAATGTATCGGGGCTCTTGGTCGTCTCGATCTATCCTCACCGCCAAAGGCTGACCGATGATCTGCTCCGGTTTGATCTTTTCATTCGGCGAGGCGATTGTGAGCATGAAGTCAAAGGGGCGAGAAAGCTCCTCACGGCCTGACAAATGCGTTAGTATCGCGTCGACACCAAACAAGCTCGTTGGCTCAAGTTCAAGCAATCGCTTTGTCATGGACGGCAGACCCCTTTTTTATGCACAATAGATACAAGCCAAGCGACAGTGCACTTGGCGAAAATCATTACCGATTGAAAACCATACCACCGATCAAGCAGAGGCTCCAAAAGGAGCACTCTGCGACGATATAGACTATCACGCGGTCTTTCCCTTGGGAACCGACCAAGCGAATTCGAGTTCTGAG
>JAYTVL010000319.1:0-5147 GCA_043744075.1 Pirellula sp.
TTTCTTCCGCGAAAGCGGTTGCTGACTCGGACATAATCTTACCTATCCTCTTGTTGGGAAAAACAAACAACTAAAAACGACCGGCGAGAAAGTTTTTTAGACCGGCTGTTCAACACGTAATTTTGGTTCCGACTGTTTATCGTCACCTGACTTGTCACCAAGTCCTGCCCGGCAGGCAGGACCTACTAATCTTGCCCGGAAGGCAGGAACTACTCATCCTGCCCGGAAGGCAGGAACTATCTATGTAATTGACTCGGCGGATTCCGCGGCCTCTGGTGCCGCGTCTTCTTCTTGGTTTTCAATCAATTTCTTGATTTGACCAGCAATCTTGCGTGCTGGACCAACCAGTTGTCCCGATAGGTTTGAACCCGGCGAGAGAATCTGACCAACCAAAAGGGAAATCTGTTCGGTACGACTTGGCCACTTGCTAACCTTCTTGACTTGGTCGGCAGTGATTGCATCACCGTCCATCACCCCACCCTTGATCTCTAGCTTTGGGAACTTGCCAGAATCAGCCAACTTGGTTACTAAGCGAACCAAGGAGACGAAATCCTCGCACCCCCAAATCACAGCGATACTACCGGGTTGTTCACCGAATGCTGGACGCAAAGTAGTCCCCTCAGTAGCTCGCGCTGCCAAGGTTCTTTTCACGACCATCACTTTGATCCCAGATTCCCGAAAGTTCTTTCGGATGTTGTAATTTTCTTCGCCATTCATGCCAACAATGTTGGCAACGATGGCGTCATTGACCCCGTCCAAACGACTCGCGATATCGCGTGAAACGAGCTTCTTTACTAGCTTGCTCATGGAACCTTTCCTTACGCAGTAACGCGGATGCTAGGGGACATCGTCGCGCAAATCGCGATCGATCTGATATACAAACCCTTGACCGTGTTCGGCTTGAGGGACTGTACGTACGAAATAAAGGAAGACGTATTTTCAACTAGCTTCGTCGCGTCAAAACTCATCTTGCCAACAACCGCATGGATGTTCGCACCTTTGTCGTTTCTGAACTCAACCTTACCGGCTTTGTATTCTTTGACGACGCGAGCGACGTCCGTCGTGACCGTTCCCGCACGCGGCGAAGGCATCAGACCCCGAGGGCCAAGAACCTTGCCAAGCGGACCTACCATACCCATCATGTCGGGGGTTGCTATACAGACGTCGAAATCCAAAAACCCGTCTTTGATTTTTTTCGAAAGATCGTCTGTGCCGACAAAGTCAGCACCAGCTTCTTCAGCAATCTTTGCCAAGTCGCCTTTAGCAAAAACCACAACTCGTTGTATCTTGCCGATACCGTGTGGTAATACCACCGAGCCTCGAACAAGCTGATCGGCTTGCGAGGGATCGATACCAAGTTTCATATGAATTTCAACTGTCTGATCGAACTTGCGACCAGAAAACTGCTTCAGCAGTTCGATTGCTTGCTGCAATGGCATCGGGACAGATCCCGGTGCCTTGGCGAGCATCGCTTTCATTGCCTTCGTTGGCTTAACCATCGTTTTGCTTGCTCCCCTCGATTAACCTAAGACCTCGATACCCATACTGCGGGCAGTGCCCTCGATCATGCGACGAGCATGTTCTAGATCGCGAGCGTTCAAGTCAGCCATCTTCTTTTTACAGATGTCTTCCACTTGAGCGGCAGTCACCTTGCCAACTTTTGTTTTGTGAGGCTCACTCGAACCGCTAGCAACGCCAGCAGCAATCTTGAGTAAAGCCGACGCAGGCGGGCTCTTGGTTACAAACTCGAAACTGCGGTCGGAATAAACGGTCACAACAACCGGAATAGGAGTGCCATTGAACTCCCTGGTCCGCTCGTTGAATTGGGAGACAAACTGTCCCAAATTGATACCGAACTTTCCTAACGAAGTACCGACAGGAGGGGCTGGCGTCGCCTTGCCTCCGGGTACTTGAAATTTTGCTTGTCCTACGACTTGCTTAGCCATTGATAGTGAACCTTGTGTCCGCTTCTGTCACCGATAATAAATGTTGAGTTTCAATACTCTATCAAAACCCGATTGTTTTAAACGTTAATCCCGACACCGTCTGCCCAAGCCAATCGAACGGTATGCGTTCCGAGCTCGAACCGACGGCTTAGAGAGACTCTATTTGCCAGTGGTCCAATTCAACTGGAGTACTGCGACCGAAGATGCTGATGATCACGGTAACACGCCCATTGGCCTCATCGATCCGATCGACCTCCCCCTCGAGACTTTGGAAGTTACCTTCCTTGACTCGAACTCGATCGCCAGATTTGAATGGAATCGTTGTCTTTGGAACTTGTTCGTCATCAGCGTCGGGATAAGCCATCTTGAGGATTCGCTCCACATCGGAGTCTGTCATCGGTGTAGGCTTGCCACCAGAACCAGTAAAATCGCCGACTCCGTTGGTCTCGCGGACCAAAAACCAAGTATCATCATTGATGATCATTCGGATCACCAAGTAACCTGGATAGAGCTTGCGTTTTACAACACGGCGCTTACCGGCTCGTGTAAATTCCACTACATCTTCGGTCGGCACGAGAATCTCGCCAAATGAAGACCCCAAAGTGGACAAGCGGATTCGCTTCTCCAACGCCGCGCGAATCGTATCTTCGCGGTTGAACTGAACCTTCAAAATATACCAACGCATTTCGCCTGCGTCGGCGGATTCAGTTATGGATTGTGTGGAAATGTTCACTCGAAAACCTAGCGCCAGTCATAACGAACAACCAAACCAGACGGAAAATCGTGGTGCTTACGCAGGTCTATTTGCGATTATGCACCGCAGAAAGTCGTCTGCAGGCCATTCTCCTGGCTTGTTGGGGAGGCCAGCCATTCGCTGACAACCCAGCCAAAAAAATTAACTAACTCCAATGCCATCGAAAATCGCTTGCCAGATCAAATCATACGCAAACAACAACAATGCCAGAAAAGCCATAGTAAATATAACGACCATCGAAGCTCTGTAAAGCTCAGTTTTGGTCGGCCATGAAACCTTTGTCATTTCGGCCTCAACGCTGATCAAAAAATCAGCAAATTTTGGCCAATTTACCAACCGAAACGCGAACCACATACCAAGAATGACTAGCCCGCCAGGTAGCAAATACCGCCAAGCGTTCAAGCCATAAAGGCCGGATCCCAACGTTTCATACAATTGCCATGCACCGAGCCACATCGTCAACCAGAGCGCTAAACAAGTGACTTGGCGGACAATTCGCCCCTGCCGAGCCTTGTAAAGCGATCCGGCAAAGAGCTCGCTAATTAATGAGCGACCGGATGCTGAATCTTCGGATACAGTTGCCATGCTTTTTCTGCGGATGATGAAATGGAAAGTGACTCAACAGGAGCGGAGGGAATCGAACCCGCAACCCCCGGTTTTGGAAACCGGTGCTCTGCCAATTGAGCTACGCTCCTAACAAACCATGCCGCTGCAACATGAAACGGCATTAGTTGGCTTATGTCGCTATTGCTGTCATGTCAGCCTGAGGACAGGCTGACAAACTTGTTCTAAGCGAACTACTCAATGATCTTGGTTACCACGCCCGAACCGACTGTCTTGCCACCTTCGCGGATCGCAAAGCGAACACCCGCATCGATAGCAACTGTTTTTTGCAGTTCTACTGTGAGCTTGACGTTATCGCCAGGCATGCACATTTCCGCATCAACAAGATTGGCGGTACCGGTTACGTCCGTGGTTCTGAAATAAAACTGTGGTCGATAGCCAGAGAAAAACGGAGTATGTCGTCCGCCTTCATCCTTGCTCAAACAGTAAACTTCAGCTTCGAATTTTTTGTGAGGAGTGATCGAGTTTGGCTTAGCCAACACTTGGCCTCGCTCGATGTCTTCTCGACGAACACCGCGAAGGAGACACCCAACGTTATCGCCAGCACGACCTTCTTTCATTTCTCGACGGAACTGCTCAACACCGGTCACAGTTGTCTTCTTCTTTTCGTCCATCAAGCCGATGATTTCGACTTCTTCGCCAACCTTGATCATACCGCGTTCGATTCGACCCGTTGCGACCGTACCGCGACCTTCGATCGAGAATACGTCTTCAACTGCCATCAGGAATGGCTTGTCTTCTTCGCGAACTGGTTGTGGAATGAACGAGTCAATTGCGTCAATCAGAGCGCTAATGCACTTGCTAGCCTCTGGGTCTGAAGGCTTGTCGTAAGCAAGCTTTGCGTTGCCGCGTACGATTGGAGTCTCTTCGCCTGGGAACCCATACTTGGTAAGCAATTCACGAATTTCGAGCTCTACCAACTCAAGCAACTCGTCGTCATCGACCAAGTCGCATTTATTGAGGAACACAAGCACTGCAGGAACGCCAACTTGGCGAGCAAGCAAGACGTGCTCCTTGGTTTGTGGCATCGGTCCGTCAGCCGCGCTGACGACCAAAATCGCGCCGTCCATCTGTGCGGCACCCGTGATCATGTTCTTAATAAAGTCGGCGTGACCTGGACAGTCGATGTGAGCATAGTGTCGGGTATCCGACTCATACTCAACGTGCGAAGCTGCGATTGTCACCGTCTTAGTTGCGTCACGAACTGTTCCGCCCTTTGCAATATCGGCATAGGACTTTGGCTTAGCCAAGCCCTTTGCAGCTTGTACTGCCAGCAGAGCACCTGTAGTGGTGGTCTTGCCGTGGTCAATGTGACCGATAGTGCCGACGTTGCAGTGGGGTTTTTTGCGTTCAAATACCTCTTTGGCCATTTTTGCTCACAACACCTAAACAAATAGTAAACTGGAAATTACGCCGTGAGGTTTTTGCCCACGAGCAAACAAAGGTTAATCCACGATCCCTCATACGCCACATCACTGCCAACAATCCGTGTTGACCGTTTTGTCGTCGTTTCGGAGCACGCCCCATAGGAGCCGAGCTAACGACAGAGCTGCTGATGGGACTTGAACCCATGACCTCTTCCTTACCAAGGAAGTGCTCTACCACTGAGCTACAGCAGCTTGCAAGGGAGAGCGGGTGAAGGGAATCGAACCCTCGTATTCAGCTTGGAAGGCTGCTGCTCTACCATTGAGCTACACCCGCAATTCCGAAACACTCTTTGAAGCTGCGCGACTTGAAAATGGAAGGTGTAGGATTCGAACCTACGTAGGCGTAAGCCATCGGATTTACAGTCCGACCCCTTTAGCCACTCGGGCAACCTTCCA
>JAYTVL010000320.1:0-5131 GCA_043744075.1 Pirellula sp.
GAGGGGAACGGGTCGATTCGCGAGTGCCGGCCGTTAGTACGCCAAAACAAGGTTGGTGGGGGACAAGCCCCCGACCAACCTGAAAGGCCAGATCGCAGAGCGGAACAAAACTCGCATCAACGCATTTTTCGTAAACTGCTATTTGTCGCACAACCCAGATTGAGCCTGAGGCGCTACTAGAGCCGAGCCACGCCGCGGGAAATCGGCTAGCGCCTCAGGCTCAATAGGCATCAATCTAGTGGAAGGAACTTAAGAGTTTTGGCGCTAGCGCGTTGCGGCTCAAAGTGAGTGCCATTGGGCTTTACGCCCGTCATCCGTTTCCTAAAGGGGCGAGGGGGAGAAATCGCAATCGTATCGCGGTACTGCGTCGAAGCTCACAGGCAAACGGCTAATCGGATGAATGAACTCCAATCGCCATGCATGCAATCCCATGGCTTCGGATTGTAGCTCTACATCGGGTCGTTCGCGTGCTGTGCCACCCAACAAATAGAGAGGGTCGTTGTAAATAGGAAACCCGAGGACAGCCAAATGCAATCGAATCTGATGCGTACGGCCCGTCACTGGCACAGCCTCGACCAGGGATAAGCCATCTGGCAATCGCTCGATCACCCGGAACCGGGTTAATGCTGGTTGGCCTGCGGGATCAAGTGAGCGGCTGCCGCCATGGAGCGGCTCTTTGCTGATCGCAAAATCGCAATCGATTGCATCCCATTCAGGATGCCCAACAATAGTCGCTAAGTACGTTTTTTTTACTGTACCGTCCGTGAATTGCGATTGAAGGAACTGCGAGTAGACGTGCTTTCTAGCCAGAACGACTAGGCCAGTGGTGTTGGCGTCGAGTCGATGGGCTGGTCTAAGTTTCTCGGGATAATATGCTACTTCGAGGATTCCTTCGAGCGTGTTGCGGTTAAAACGGCCAGAGGGATGGACTGGCAACGGTGCAGACTTATTGAGCACGACGATCGCTTGATCTTCGTAGAGCAATTCGATGTCGGGATTGATGTTTGGTTCTTCGTAGTCCGGAATCGTCTGCAAAAATCGCTGCCCCTCACGGACGATTTGATCGGCACGAACAGAGAGTGCGTCGAAATTGCGTTTCGTCGCTGCAGGTAGCAAAATTTCACCGGTATCAATGGCTGATTGCCATCGATCGCGACTGTAGCCAGGATAGAAATTGCACAGGGCTTCTATCAGAGGCATCCCAGCACACCGTTGTGGAATCGAAATCCATCGTTTGTTTTCGTAGGGCGTTGAGCCGCGTTGCTCAGCCGCGATCTTAAGAATTGCAGCTTGTCTTTTGACAAACTGATTTTGTCTTTTTTCTTCGATGGATGCGTAGCAACGTGGGCACGACTGGCCTACCACGTAATGCTCCGATTTTAAATCGATTGGCGTTAGTGGGCGTTTGCACGCAAAGCACTCACTCATATCCGATGGATCAAGTGATGGTTCAACGGCCACGCGTTGATCGAAGACAAAGCAGTCCCCTTTGTAGTGTGACTGTTGGCATTTCTCAAAGTACCTCAAAATGCCTCCGTCGAGTTGATAGATATCCTCAAATCCGAGCCCCTTCATGTAGGGGCCGATCTTTTCGCAACGGATACCACCTGTACAAAACATCACCACAGGTTGTTTCTTGACTTCATCCGAAATCGCTGCAGCAGCCTTTGGGAATTCGCGAAAGTTCTTGATGTTGAGATCGATTGCGTTCTCGAAGGTCCCAAGTTCGACTTCGTAATCGTTTCGCGTATCTAGCAATGCGATGGGACGTTTTTCATCAAGCCACTGTTTGAGTAACTCGGGCGATAGTTTTGGTGAAGCGTTGGCAATAGGCTGAACGCCATCGACGCCCACCGGAATGATCTCGCGTTTGATACGCACCAGCATGCGGTTGAAGGGTTGGTAGTCGGTGAGGCTTTCTTTAATTGGAATATCGACTAACTCGGGGATGCTACGAAGGGAGGACAAGAACGAATCGATCGATTCGCGCGCTCCGGCCAAGAACAGATTGATTCCTTCGCCGCTGATCAGGATTGTGCCTCGCAAGGACAATTGCTTGCAGAGACTCTTAAGTTCATCGCGACGCGGTTCAAGATTCTCCCAACGGAAGAATTTGTAGGCTGCGATGTTGACGATTGTCATAGCCACAGCTTCAATCGACCGTCGAGATAGTCAGGCAATGCTTTGTTCACCCAGCGACGGATTTGACTGTCGTTGTAGCGTGTGCTGAAATGGCCGCAGATAACGACTTCGTTTTTGAAATCATTCCTGCGGGCGACAATGTCATCTAGGTGCGTATGGCCATGCTTGTGAATCTTGTCTTTTCGGTGGTCCGGAGCGACGAAGGTCATTTCGGTAATAAGGATCTTTGCTCGATACATGTCGGGGCAATCGTCAAGCCCCTCGGGGGCCGTGTCACCGGTATAAGCGATCAATGGAATTCGGACTTCATGAGTCACATCGGCGCCGGAGAGTTTAATGTCGCGAATCTGGTCGCCCGTCAAGTGAGCAAATTCAGCTCGCAGTTTCTTGCGTCTGTCCCAAACGATAAATCCGAGCGATGGAATAGAGTGCCGCGTCGCGCTCGTCGTAACGACTAACTCTCGCGACAACTCAATCTCTTGATTCGCAGTAAGCGGAACCAAATCACAGGGAAGTCTGCCTCGATCCAGTCGCGAAATGCACTTAAGGAGCGCATCGACCGTAGACACCGCGGATTCAGGCATATAAATCGTGGGAGGGTCCATTTTCATCATGCGACGTCGTGCAACATAGGCCGGCAGTGCGGCGATATGGTCGATATGAGCGTGCGAAACCATGAATCGTGGGAGAGACATAAAATCCCAGGGCTGTGCACCGAGATCGAAGCCGAGTTTCAATTCTGCGATACGCCAGTAGGTCTGAACCGCCGCTCGCGAGTAGCCATCAATGGTGAGTTGATCATGTTTCATGCACAGAGTAGGAGCGTTATCAACCGAGCCGATGGTTTCGGCTAATTGGGAGTCCATGCGTTGCGACGAATTGGAAGTTCGTGGTGTGGAGTCTGCTTGGTTGGCAGCGATCTTATCGGACACTGTTTGCTTTTTCTACTTCGCACGATTGAGGTTTATGAGGCGGGCTGACCGGGATCTTGGCAACTCGCCAATCCAACAATTGTAGTTCAACTCGTTTCATCCCGTTAAATTCGTTTATGCTTGGTCTAAATGCGACATCTATTTGACCACGATGATTGTTTAAAGGTTCGATCCACTCTGCTTGACCAAACGCGACGCCTCGCATGGCAGATCCGTATTGAGTGAGTTTGACACTCATGTGCCGGTCGCCGCTTCCCATCGCTTTGGCGGGGTCTGCCAATTCGACATTGCTTGCTACCAAAATGGGACGGGGGTTAGACGCTCCAAATGGCGCAAGTCTATCTATGGTAGAAACCGTGTTAAGGTTCATTTGTTTGAAAGTCGCTTCCGCATCGATTTGGAGCGAAGCCATTGGCTTTTGGCCGTTGAGATGCGTTGAAGCCGCCTCGCAAAAAGCCTCGCGAAAGGCGGCAATATTGCGTTCTTCGATTCGCAAGCCTGCGGCGGCTGCGTGGCCTCCGCAAGTCAAAAGGTGCTCATGGCACAGCTGAAACGTCGCATGCAGGTCGATGATCCCTTGCGATCGGGCGGAACCTGTTGCGGGTTTTTGTCCGGTCGAGTCCATGCCAATGATGACAACCGGTCGATGGAATTTTTCTGATAACCTACTTGCGACGACACCGATAACGCCCAAGTGCCATCCCGGTCCGGCAAGAACGAATGCCGAATCGTTTTCAATATCGAACTGCTCTTTGGCTTGTTTGGTGGCTGCGATGACGATGCTTCGTTCGAGTGATTCGCGATCGCCGTTAAGTCGATCGACATACTCAGCCAGTACAGCCGCTCTTTGTGGGTCTTGAGTTGTAAGCAATTCGATTCCAAGCTGTGCCTGCCCAAGTCGACCAGCTGCGTTCAAACGGGGGGCAAGGGTGAAAGCGATGTCTTCGGCGGTCAGAGTGCTCTTTTGATCGAGCTTGGTCTGTTTCATAAGGGCTTTGAGACCGAGCGGGCCGTGTTGCTGCATAAGTTTTAAAGCGTGCCGAACAATAATACGATTTTCATCGAGAAGAGGTACAACATCCGCGACTGTTCCTAAGGCAGCCAGCGTCGTTGCTTGAAACAAGAAATCGCGAAGCGCGGTCGATACTTTCTTAGCTTGGCTGGCATGCTGGCAGATTGCCCAAGCCAATTTGAATGCGACTCCAGCTCCGCACAGGCCGTGGAACGGATAGTTGTAGCCTGGTAACGCCGGATGAACGATTGCTAATGCATCAGGAAGCTGATCCGACATGCGGTGGTGGTCGGTGATGATCAAGTCGATCGCGAGTTCGCGGCAGAGTTGGGCTTCCTTGATGGAACCGATTCCGCAGTCAACGCTGATAATCATTTTGCGTCCGCGTTGTGCCAGTTTTTGAATCGAATCGCAACTCAATCCGTAGCTATCTTCGAGTCGATTAGGAACGAAATACTGCACCTCCGCACCAAGCAGACGTAGACAACTGAACAGGATAGACGTGCCTGTCATTCCATCGGCATCGTAGTCACCGTAAATGGTAATCAGTGTTTTGTCTAGAATGGCAGCATAGATTCGTTCGGAGGCGGCTTGAATGCCCGGCAAGAGTTCGGGCTCGCGCAGATCCGAAAAGCGTGCTTCGAGGAAAGTGTCAATCGCTTGGTGTTCGGTGATTCCGCGATTGAGCAAGAGTTGGGCAACCACCGGTTCGACAGAAGATTTCTTTGCAAGCTCTAGGATGGCTGCGGAATCGTGACCTTTGAACAGCCATTGTTTAGCCATGAGAATCCCTCCGTGAAGTTACATAATACGAACAGAGCGAGTCGAAACTCGACCTGTAAGGCGAGCTATGCCACGATTTCGACGCCCATCGCTATCGCTCTGAGAGGCTGTGATTTTTTTGAATCCGAAGAAAGTACCCGTCACACTCCGTGTGACGTTGCCTCAAAAACCAAAGGTTTTTGAACTGCGGACATCACGCGGAGCGTGATGGGTACTATAAAATCACAGCCTCTGAGCGTGCAGCCCGGTCCGATGGTGTATT
>JAYTVL010000321.1:0-68064 GCA_043744075.1 Pirellula sp.
TAGCCATACTTGCCGTCCGATAGTCCGTGGACTCGTATCGCTGAAGCTGCTGTTCTTTCATACCAAGGCGTTCTGCAAGGTCCTTTTGACTAAGACCTAATGCAATTCTTGACTTTATCAACGCTTTAGGAAGCTCGTCAAAGGATCCAACCTCAATTACGCTGTGCTTTCCAGAGCGAAGTGAGTCGTATTCATGAATTTGCCCTCGCAAGATTTCAAGTTCACTGGCCAACGCGTTACCCTCAAGCTCGGCAAGCATTGGATCTTTTGAACTATCCGTACGCAATGAATTCAATGCGTTGGAAAATTTCTCCGCTTGAGCATTTGTAATTCGGTATTGTCGTTCGTTTTTAATCATCGATTAAACCCTTCCTTATAGATCAAGGGCTATGATCCCTTTCTGGTTTCCTGTGTGCTTATCGATTTGGAAAAACTCCAAAAAGGTATTGCCTGCTGGATCCGCATTTATGCTCGATGGAAAGAACTCGCCAAAGAATTTTGCTTTTTGAGCGGCTCGATCGTTGGCGAACTCGAAAAATACTGGTTCGAGAGTCTTTAGCCGAAGCAGGTCAACTCCTGCAGGATCCCATGCAACGTCAAAGTCATTTGGCACAGTTTTTGTGGTTACAAAACTGCCATCCACATAAACTCTCCTGCATCCCGCAATCCGCAAAAATGCCATCGCGTACGATAGTCCCCCGATGAGCTTACGTCGGTGCGCAGAGCTTCCAAAAGCGTTTGAGAACACATCCCAATCCACCAAATGGATGCCGTCAGGCAAATTTCCGTCGCTATTGAATTTAGGAATCATTTAAACACAACGATATCGTTGTGTTGAATATTCGTCAAGCTCCAGTGCCCTACTTTTATCAAAACATGGGGATTTACAGAGATATTGACAGGTCAATGCAATTTGTACGCGGGACACCAGCCTATCCCTTCTTGTCGGTTCGGGAATTCCCAACCGATCGGCGGCAATCTGGAGATGCAAACCTAACCCCCAGAATCGCCAAATTCGAGCAAGATCGCTCGTTGTCGCTCTGTCGCTTGGAACAGAATTCCCCAGAAGATGCACCCGAACCAAACGACGAGATGGCTGATGTCAGCAACATCTAAGAAAGTCATTGAACGATGCGTCCTCAAGAACCTCGATCGCTATATCGAGTAGATAGGGTCGTGGCCAAATCTATGACCTATCCCAAAGCGTTTCGGATTCACAGACATCAGACTCCAGTCCCAAATGAACTCGCTAACGCACGGCAAACTGGATCGAGATCGGTGCCGATCGGGGCAACCAGACCTATTACAAGATCTTCAAGGCCCTTGGACAAAAGTGGATCGTTGCTCATGGTAAGACTATTTCTGTTTCACTGATTGCGTTTAGGTTTCATCGCTGCGTTTATGGAAGTCTGATTTGCCTTGAGTCGACCGCAATATCGTCGGATCAAGCCGATCAACCGACGGTGACTTGACCGTTCATCAACATCGGGAGGAGCCAATCGCGAAGGGCCGTGAGTTCTTGATTCTGTTTGGCAAGCAATTCCCTTTGACGTCTTCCGGGCGTACAAACCTCGTTAAACTTTGCGACGAAAGATTTATCTGGGAAGAGTGCCTTTAGTCTTTCCAAATTCGCTCGCGTAATCTGAGGCTGGCCAGAACCGGTGATAATCGAATTGATCCCGGCATTGCGTGCCTGGTTAATCGCAAAATCAGTACACATACACGAATTTCGAGGTTTCATTACCATGGCATTTCCTGTTATCCAAGAATTGGGAAGTGTTAGAGACAATGTCCCGCAAGTCGAACCCCGACAGGTCAATGCTACCGTCGGTTCGGCATGGTTAAACGAGTCATAGCGCCCAACAATTCCGTTCGCACCGTAGACGAAATATTTTCCATCCGCTTTCAGATCGGATTCGGTAATGGTTTTTGGCTGATACAGTTCATATAGTTCACCCAAAGAGCTCGATTCCCAACCTTTCGGAATGTTTCGTTTGAGTACTTCGTTAAAGATCATTTTGCCGCCAGAGGCGCGGTAGGGTTTGCCTTCGAGGCGGGGCTTTCCCATCGATGCGGCTTGGGCGGCGGTGATGGGGAAGTCAAACTGCACGAACCAGTAGTCATACAGCAACTTCGCCATCCCCTCCAATTCCACATTGATCCGATTGTTGAGCTCGATCTTGTCGTCGAGAGCTAATAGAACGCCCGAGATTGCTTTCTGCAGATTGATGGGTGGTCGTCGAAAGGAAAACTCTTTGATTTGTGTTGAACTGATATGCGGAACAACCGAGCCTGTTGTAATTCTAAGAACAAACCGTGTGAACGCTTCGCTTCCAATTAAGTATCGCAAATAGCCGGAGTCCAAATTCTTGCCAACTCTCAGCCTCGCGGTTCGCTGAACAAGCAAGCAAGGCAAATCTTGTTTCGAGATTGCGGCATATTTAAGACCTGCGTCAATCCAAGGACGATCCATCGCCAACACAACATCTGTTTCGCGAAGATTGAATGACTCGTATTGATCAACATCCGCATTTGACCATCGTTTTGCGTTGTCCCAGCGAATCATCCCCTGAACAATATTGTCGCCACGCAGGAGACGAATATCATTTTCGTTATCAGTGTAGAACTGGCTCTTGAACGGGAACCCCGTCACGAGCTGCACTTCGTCCCCAAGAATCGTCTTCTCCCAATCAATGGCCATGCTTAAGATTGTCCATTTGCTTTTCGATGTTTCTATCTAGCTTCCTTGATTCATCGGAAAACGATTTAAGCCTTTCTCGATAGTCCGAAAGCCGCTTGGAGAATTCGTTAGGTGTGATTTCCAAATGCTCCACCTGCACATCAAAATACTGACCCGCACTCAACGAGTAGTTTTTCATCGTAATGTCGTCGTAGGAAACGACGACGGAGAAATTATCAATCGCATTTTTTGCATTGAATGTCTCGATGATTTGCGACTCGTCCTCCGGTCGAAGAATGGTCTTTTGGTTTTTGCCCTCCTTGATCTTGTCGCCGAGATTGGAGGCGTCTATTAGGATCACGTCACCCTTGTTCGCCGTGTCTATAAAGAGGATAGAAACATTCGTACCGGTCGTCGCAAAGATATTGCTCGGCATAGACACGATCCCGCCGAGCATTTTGTTCGCAACCAAATGCTGCCGGATCGATTTCTCAATTCCCGCCTGTGCGGTGATAAAGCCAGTAGGAACAACGATGGCAGCGCGGCCATTTGGCGCGAGGGAATGAATCGCGTGCTGAATAAAGAGCAAGTAGATCGCCATCTTGTCCTTGTCTTTGCCAGGCTCTTTGGGTATCCCTGCAAAGAAGCGACTTTGATTTGCCTTGGTATCAAGCTGGTTGCGGAAGTCCGAGAAGTCGAGTTTGAACGGTGGATTCGAGACGATGAAATTGAATTTGCGCAGTCCGGTTCCCTTATCTTCTTTGTGGTAGGGTTCGAGGATGGTGTTCCCCTGGATGACGTTGGGGATCGAGTGGACCAAGTTGTTGAGAATGAGATTGAGGCGGAGCAGACTCGATGACTTCTGCGAAATGTCTTGCGTGTAGATGGTGCATCGATCTTCGCCGATGGCGCGTGCAAGATTCATTAATAGCGTCCTCGAACCTGCTGCCGGATCATAACAGGTGACGTTCTTGACTTTCTTTGGCACGAGGCAAGCTGCCATGATTTTCGCGACAGCGTGGGGCGTGTAATACTCGGCATACTTGCCCCCTCCATCCTTGTTGTAGTCCTTGATTAGGTATTCAAACAACGTCGCATAGAAATCGAACTTCTCCGCGAAAATGTGCTCGAAACTGAATGGGATCAGTTTGTTGATGATGGCCCTTGCGAAGTCATCGCGTTTGGTTGCGACATACTGCGTGACGGCATCGAAGAGGACGATCTTCTGACCGTCATTGGTCTTCACGGAAAAGATGTCAGCATTCAGCTTGGCAATGCTGAGCAGAGTGGCATCCAATTTCGCAGCAAAGTTCTCGTCGTTCTGTTTTCCATATAGGGTCGAGAGGAAGTGTTCCGGTTTGAGTCGGGCGGTATCAGCACCGAGCTGCATGAGTAGCATCTCATAGTCGTCTTTGGACTTCTTGCGCAGGGCGTCTTCCCATGATTTGGCTTTTGCCAGTGCGGGCTCAATTCGTTTCACCTCATGCGAGAACTTGTCGTTGAGAAACTTGTAGAGGAAGACCTGTGTGATGATCTTAAACTCGTTGCCATCGTTCCCCAGACCGTAATTAGCGCAGACCCCTTTGAGGTCGTCGATGAGGGCCGTAGCCTTTGCTTTGAATTCCTGATTCATGCCGCGCTCTGTCCGTGAAACTCAGCTAGATATTCTTTCATCACAAGGTTATTGATGAACAACGTGTTTTCTGCAGTGAGGGGTAGGTGATGTTTGGTTTTGAATTGCTCGATGATGATACGTGTCATTTCCGTTTTGGCGAAGGCCTCATTGGTGAGGATGCGGGCGTTCTGCGAAATGCAGGCGTCAGCCTCTGCCTTGAGAGCGCTGAGTGCCTCGAATAGTTTCCGTTCGTTGGCAGTGGGTTCACCTTTCTCGAGCAGGCGCTTATGGAGTCGAGCGTATTTCTCGTCATTGGCATACTTGGCCCGGAGCCGTTGTTTTTTGCGTTCCAGTTCGCGGGCTCGGCTGTGAATGCCTTTGAGTAGTGCGATATTCGCAACCATTTCCGCTTGCGTGATCTCGGAGAGGTTCTTCTTCTTGAAGAGGCGTTCGAGTTCCTCCTTGAGTGAAAGAAACGCTGGATCGCCGGGATCGAAATTGCCACCGAGACCTTCCCGAGTGCGCCTGAGAGTATCGCGTAGTTCATCGGCGATGATCATTTCGGCCTCAGAAACCTTTCTGAAAGTAAAGAGCACATCCTCGAGGGCAATGTTCAGGATATTGATCGTGTCGTCCGCGTTCTCTAGTGCTTCGCGCTGGTTGAGTAGAGTCAGGTGATTGGATGCTTCTGTGGAGAGTTGGCTGAGCTTTCGGAAGTCGAGTTTGGCGAGCAATTCGTATTGGCCGGAGAGACGGATGAGATTGTAGAGGCTCTTGGCGTCATTGAGCGCCTTGACAATTTTCCGCATTTCAGCGCGATCGACGATCTGTGTAATCTGCTGGGAGAAAACTTCGGCGTTGGCGGTATCGAAATGGAACAGCGCGTCCTTGATCGCTTCGATGTCGGCAGCGATCTCGGTCTCGGTTTTAAAGAGGTCGGAGTAGTTTCCTAACTCGTCCCCAAGTTCGCTTTGAAGTTCATCGAAGTAGTCTTTGTTGGTCTTTTCGAACTCGGATTCGATATCGACGAAATCCACGACGCTGCCGTAACGATAGTCTTTATAGGGTCGGTTGACTCGCGTGAGAGCTTGGAGGAGGTTGTGATCTTTGATGATACGGCCGAGATATAACTTCTTAAGTCGCTTTGCGTCGAATCCGGTGAGCAGCATGTTAAAGACAAAAAGGATGTCGATCTTTCCTTCTTTAAAGTCCTCTACTTGGGCCTTTCGCTCGCGCTTGGTACCTACGTCGTGAAGTATAACAGCACAAGTTTTGACAGAGCGTTTGTTGATAGCGTAGGGCTGGGCGGATGAAAATGAACTACAACTTGAGCCTGAGGCGCTAGCCGATTCCCTTAAGCCTGCGTTTACGGCGATTCCAGCTTTCTCGGCTAGCGCCTCAGGCTCATTTTTCATCAGGCCAGCATAGGGCGGGGCCTTCTCTACAACTAGCGAGGTGGACTCGGGCAAAGTTACGTTGAGCGATGCTCGGGGCGCTGCCGGAAGTGTCGGCGGTTTGATCGCGTATTTTTCCTCGAATATTCTTGCCATCTCTTTGGCTTGATCCGACGAATCACAACTCACCATCGCGCCGGTAGTACGGTCATTTTTCATGACTCGCGAGTTCTCAAAGTCATCGATGATATAGTCGAGCATAGGCTCGACGAACTTGGTATTAGAATAGAGAATCGTCCGGTTTTTCGTGTCCTTGAGCACCTGGATTTTTTCAAGAGTCTCCTTAAGTTGAAGTTTGTATTTGGTCTCGATTTCTTCGCGGATCAATCGCAATGTGTAGCCGTCGGCAATGGAGCGGTTGTAATAGTATTTGTGGATGTAGTCTCCGAAGAGGAGTTTGGAGTTGTAGGGTTGCCGCTGTGGTGCGTTTCCGTCATTATCTTTTGTGCCAGCGATCGAAGCATTCAGCAACGGAGTGCCGGTCAATCCGATCTTGATAGCATCGGGGTCCGACTGGTTCAGATTGGCAAGAAAGCTTCCCTCGGGGTTGTAGCTTCGGTGGACTTCATCTAGGAAGTAGACGCATTGAAGGCCGAGGGCGTAGTCTGTGCTACGAACAACATTTGGATCGTTCTCGAAACGCTGAATATTGACAACAGTGATCTCTGGTTTTCCCGAGTCGTTGTGTACAGCGAGATTTGATTTGATGTCTTCAGCGAATTCATCGCGGGAATTAATGTGATGGACAATCAAACCGCGGCTGCTAAATTCTCGGCTGGCTTGATTCAGCAGATCGATTCGATCGACGATGAAGTAGAACTTCGGAATGACCCCTTTCTTTTGAAAGTAGGCGGAGAGGAAGTGGACATTGTAAAACGCCAGCGCCGTCTTGCCGCTTCCTTGGGTGTGCCAGATGATGCCTTTACGGATACCGGCTTCGATCTTGTTTTCAATTGCCTTGGTCGCGAATATCTGGGGGTATCGCATGACATGCTTTTCAAAACCGGACTCGGTTTTAACGTAGGCGAGACCGAAGCGAAGTAGAAAGGCGAGTCGGCTGCGTGAGAAGAGCGAAGTGCTGAGTCGGTTTGTTGGTGAATGTGGGTCTTTGTTTGTCAAAAACTCGGGCGAGTGTTTAATACTCATTAAGTTGTTGTCCGTGAGAACGAAGTCTTCCGCTTGCGTATCCTCAGGCTGCAGTAGCTCGGCAGGGTTCAAAAATTCTTCCTCACGGAAGTAGTTGAAGGCGGGAATGTTGTAAGAGGTCGAGGCATAGAACGCACCTTGTAGCGGTTCCGGGGAACCATCTTCGTATTCCATGTTGTTCGAGAACACCATGAGCTGCGTGATGTTAATAAACCGTCTAAACTTGGGATTCCGAAAACGCCGGATGATACGATCGCGCTCCGCGAGGATGCCCTCCCGATTGTTCGGCTTTTTTATTTCAATGAACGCAAGCGGAAGTCCGTTGACAACAAGTGTTATGTCGGGGCGAAATTCTTCGTCTTCCTTCTTGCAAGTGAACTCGGTAACAACATGGAATGTATTCCAATCGAAGTCCTCGAAGTCTATGATCTTCAGACCTGAGGTCTGGGTGATCTGCTCATAGAAGCTTTTTCCGAGGTCTTCATTGTCGAGAATCAGATCTAGCTGGCTGAGGGCGTTTTCAATCTCGACTGGCGAATCAGTTGGATTGATCGCAGAAACGCTTTTGCGGAAAATTGCGGGGACGATGTTGCTCGATTCTTCCCAATCAAGTCCTTTCAACGAAAGGTAGGTGTATCCCAGTCGGAGAAGATGGAGTATCGCAGGGATTTTTACCCTAGAGTCTTCGTTGAATTTCATTGGATGTCAATTCAAATGCTGTTTCGGAGCTTGTCTGTGGCAATTTATTGCTTGGCATCGCAACTGATTCTGTCGAAACGGTTTGTTTCGGACGCTTTATTCTTTGGCATTAGGCGTATTCTCCCAGGATTCATCGGTAAGTTTTCCCAATCTGAGAGTTAGTACGATATCGAACAATTGGCCGAGAAGTAAGCTCGCTACAGTTTAACCGCTAAGTCTCGCTTGTTCGCTTGCAAGCAATGACTGGCAATCTTGAACAGCTCGGTTATTTCGCCAAAACGACTTTGCGAAACCATGCATTCCAATTGCCGGCAATCGTTCTTGGAGACTAATGTCTAGGGCGGCGAGAGCCTGCAGCAATAGAAGAGATTTTTGACACTTCTCGCTGATGGCCGGTATGCAACTATTGCGAAAAGTAGTTTAAATGCAGACTGTTTTTCGTAACCCGCTGCGTAAGCGAGGGATTTTGACGCTGGTCCCTCGCTTACGCATAGGTTTGTGAATAATCCGCGCTAGCGTGCGGGCTGGAAGGTTAGTAATCACTTGCTAACCGGCCCTCATGCTAGCGCGGATTATTCATAGCTGCATGAATAATCCGCGCTAGCGCATTGAGGCTCAAAAATTACAAGTGAGTGCCATTGGGCTTTACGCCAGCGGGACGGCAATCGGTGCGAAAACACGAGAGTCGAACAAGAGAGGCCGAACGCTTTTTTGCGTTCGGCCTAAGAAGAGCGACTCCCTATTTCTTTTCTACTTTTGCAAATTTGGCCTTCGCATAAGCGTCTTCTCCAAAAAGCTTTGTTAACTTGTCGTCGTCCGACATCTTTTCGGCGTCCCCTTTGCAATTGTTGCAGCAAAAGCTGACGGTTGCACCCTTGAACTCGACAAAAGCGTCCTTGTTCAATTTGCCGCCAGTGAACGGACAAGCCTTTTGTTCAACTTGCTTTGTTGCAATCAACTGATGATTGGCTGTCGATGCGAAGGCCTTCTTGTCTCCGTCAAATTTTTTCAAGCAATTGCCACAGCAAAAATAGACTTTACTGTCTTTCCAATCGCTGGACTTGTCTTCAGCCACTGCCTTGTCCGCCGCAATCAAGCACTTGATTTTCGTTAAATCTATTTTGGTATCTGCGGCAATACTAACCGCTGCAAATGCAGCCACAAACGCGACCAATCCCGCAATCCAAGTATTCTTCATAACACAATCTCCCAAAAAGCATTGAAACGAGTTTCTTCCTAACACGTAAGTTTAGGTGGTAAGGTATTCCTATGTCAACCTAGCAAAAAATACAAAAAGCCGTTTAGGCGACGGGCAAGCGGAAAGGTACCTGGCCACCGGGTGGCACGCCCAGAGGCTGTGATTTTATAGTACCCGTCACACTCCGTGTGACGGGTACTTTCTTCGGATTCAAAAAAATCACAGCCCCGAAAGTACCTCAGGGCGTGCCACCCCGCCGGGCAAGCCACCCCGCCGGGCAAGCCACCCAATTTACAGGTATATTTCAAACTGCCGCTCGCAAATTGATCGACCGATCCATCGCGTCGAAACTAATACCTACCGCGTGAGACGTTTGCGGCAGCGCTGTTGGTTGTGGGCGAAGTGCCAGACGTTGGTGCGACGATTGGTTGATTCAGCTGAGTTGATGCTGGTCCACGATATTCGATAAGAAACAATGCGTCGGTTCTTTGTCCCGTTGAGGCTGGTAAAATTCGGTTCAGGCCAAAAATCGCTGGAGGATTTCCACTGAGCAATGTGTTGTTGACTTGGCCAGCTGGCGCAGCCACGACTCCGCATGAGAGCAATAGTATCTGATCAGAGGGCCAACGAAATCGCTCGTGAAGTCGCCATGAAACGACCTGTGGCACTTCGATTTGCACTGACTGGGGTTGGCTCAGCGGTACCTGCAAATCGATCGACACATTGTTCAGTCTCTCGACTTGATCAATCTCGCATTTGAGCATCAAATCGACGGATCGTCCGTCCAGACTCATCAACGGACTTACTTGAATTCTATAGCCTTCTTGGATTTCATCCGACACGGGGGAGTATGGCGGCCAAGTCGATGTAGTATTGGATTTATATTCTCGGAGGTAGTTGCGGGATCGCAATTGTTCCAATGTCTGGGATTGGCCGTTGACCAAGGAGATGTTAACCGCTTGCATTTCTCGCACATCCGAACGAGTCCGCAATTGAGACGTAAAGATCGCAGCGTTTTCTTTGGGCATCAACCAAGCTTGAACCCCTGGAGTTTGAACAGGTGCGGAACGCATTAGTCCAGTGGATTTTGTTCGCCAGTTAGGGTTACCAACCGTAATAAGTCGAAGCCCATAAACCTGCGGTTCAGATAGTCCGTTGACGAATTTTTCGTAAACCTGTGCGACCTTTTTTTGCATGTCGGCGTTGTGATAGACTCGCAAAGTGGTTCGGTCCGCGTTCAAGATTCCCATCGGTTCGTTGAACCAAACGTCTGTCCCTGTCTCGCGAATAATCCAATCGATGATAACTTGTTGCGGGCGCTCATCGTTTTTCAGATTTTGTGTATAGGGACGAATGTCGTATTCGACCCATTGTTGGCCGTTGGCAGTTGGCAGTTCCATTCTGCCGATTTGTTTCGGGGCATTGTTCTTTGCCATGTTTGCGGTTTGCGCTGCCATGTTTTCGATGGAGGGAACCGATGGCGGAACATTTCCGCTTGTCCCAGGCACTGTCTGAGACGTTAACGGAACAGGGCTCTGAGCCCAGAGGGATCCAATAAAAATTGGCAAAAGCAACATGAGAGCCGAGAATTGTCGGATAAGATTTGGATTCATGGCTCACTTCATTGCAAATTGCGATTCGTTGTTCTGACTATCATTTAATACGAAATCGTCATTGGATTGCCAATCCCAGTTTCGATAGCAAGCAATCTTTCAAACTTCATCGTTAGCGAGGGGCAGCTTTCGCCCCGAATGGGGCAGCAACATATTAGCCCAGGGCAAAGCGCAGCGACGGAACGTCGCGTAGCGCCGCCCTGGGAACTACAAAACACCTAAACGTTGCCCTGAAGGGGCCCCATAAAGTATTCGCGTCAACGGTGGCCAGTTAGTTCGGCCCCTTCAGGGCAATTGGCTCCGGGTTCGGTCTGTACCCAGGGCGGCGCTGCACTTTGCCCTGGGCTTAGATGTTTAAGCCCGTTGGGCTAAAAACGACCGAGTTGACATCCGCAGTAGGCTAGGCTGCGGGATTCGGGAATTAGCCGATGTGAGTTAGCCCCCGGTTCTCGCTGAGAAAACCGACGCTATTGCGTTTCGGCTAACATAACCCTCGCTAAAGCCGGGCAAGCAGTTCGGTCTTTTTGGCGGCAAATTCATCTTCTGTGAGTGCGCCAGCGTCTCTAAGTTTTGCGAGCCGTTCGATCATGGTAAATATATCATCGTTGGTTATCAAGCTTTGACCAGATTGAGAAACCGTACTGGCAAGTTCCAGATTCGCAGGCGTGCCCAACGGCTCCATAATGGTGGCGTTTGCCGGAATCGGCATGTCTGCTTGAGCTGGAGCGGATACGTGAATCGGTTCTTGGATCGGTATTGAAGCTGGAATACTTGCTCCGACCGCGATTCCACTCACCAAGGGCAAAGTTCGCAAATCCACGTTGCCATATTGGCTCGTAAATCCTACACCCGCGACGCTACCTTGTTGTTGCGAGACGCCGCCAATATTGTGGTCAAGCGTATCATAAACGGTAACACTTTGGCCATCGGAGATCGCAAGTCGCCGCATGCCAGCGAAATAGGCGTAGCGATATTGATTTTGGCTTCCGCTCGTATTGGGAGATCCCAATTCGGCGGGCCACCATTGACCCCAGTTTCCCGACCCTTGGCCAGCTATGCCGCTCCCTGGTTTTTGTGGTGGCGGCGGCGGGACAACTTGAAGGTTCTGGTCCACAATCGCGGACGACAAATCTCCGCAGATACCATCCACTTTGGATTTGAGCTGGTAGTTAAACATGTCACCGACCATGGTCATGCCACCTCGCATCCACTGACCGCAGCCGCCAAGTTCATAAATATTGAACTGGGCCATGGTGCCATTTCCTCGCAAGATCGAATCGAGCATTAGCGATACGGCTTCGTTACTAGCTCCGTATCGATTTGCTACATCATGTATCAGTTTCTCGCCTTGTTCAGTCCACCGTGCCATCGAAATTCCCATTTAGTTCCAGTCACGAAATAAGTTCACTACATGAACTATACGCTAAAAAGGAAGGGGCAGATAGATTTCATCCAATGTCGCATCGGCGCGACTCAGTAGTATCAAAAGAGCATTAAACCACTGCTAATGCCATCTCGGTCGTTTTTAGCCTAACGGGCTTAAACATTTTAGCCCAGGGCAAAGCGCAGCGCCGCCCTGGGTTCAGACGGAACCCGAAGCCAATTGCCCTGAAGGGGCCGAACTAACTATCCATCGTTGACGCGTTTTATGGGGCCCCTTCAGGGCAACGTTTAGGCGTTTCGGTGTTCCCAGGGCGGCGCTACGCGACGTTCCGTCGCTGCGCTTTGCCCTGGGCTAATATGTTGCTGCCCCATTCGGGGCGAAAGCTGGACGGCCAAAGGGCCATGGGGGTCGAATTTAGTACAGTCGTAGCAGGCACCATGGAAGGAATGCAAATGCACCTACTACATCCAGAACTCATCGGAAAATACAGAATCCAAGTCACTCGCAGACTTCTCATTCTTGATTGTCGTCCAACTTGCCAAGTAGCTTTCCAAAGTATCTTCACCGCCCGTTTCGTGATCATTTGAAGTTGCCTGCGAAGGTCCGTATACAGACGAATTGCTAAAATCAGAAACGGCGGCGTCAAACTGACGTGTTATCAAGGACTTGCGTTCCACGTTTTGAATGGCCTTGGTCATTTCCGCTGTCGAGATCATCATCACATCTTTCTGGCTATAACCGAGCAGCGCCATTGAACTCTCGCCTTCACCGCCTGCACCGGCATTTCCCCTGATGTTGATGAAGTTAATAACTTCGAGTACGTCTAGCGGATCGACGGATCGATTTCCATTAACATCCAAGTATGGCGGTACAGCAGCACTTGTCGGAAGGACGCGTGATCCGTTCGCGTTCAGATCATTGATGAGGATCAATACGTCGATCGGTGAAACGAAACCATCTCCATCAACGTCCAATTTGTTCGATGGATTCTGGTGCATTGAATTGAGCACTTGAACCGTGACAGTCGCTGCGTTGCTGGAAATTCCTTCATTGTCCAATACCGTATATTGAAGAGATGCACTGCCAACGAATCCTGTCAGCGGAGTGAACAGCAATGTCCCATCTGCTTGCACTACCGCCGTGCCGATGTCAGGTCCGGAAACAATCGAAATGGAGTTGCGATTTAGGGTCCCGTCTGGGTCACTATCGTTCCTCAATACGTCGATCACTATCGGTTTATTGATGAGCGTCGATGCAGAATCAGGCAACGCAATAGGTGCTGCGTTTGTGACGACTTGAACGGTGGCTTCGTTCGATTGCGCACCGAGCGAATCCCTTACCCGATATGTAAATGAGTCTGTACCGCTGAAACCGGCATTCGGCGTATACTCCACGCGCCCCGTGTTTAGCACTCGAATGGTACCGTTGACAGTCAACTGTCCAATTTCGACAGTGCGAACATCCAACGGTGTGTCCACGTCACGATCATTTGCAAGAACAGGCAGCAAACTGACTTGACCGGCTGTTATAGCAAATCGATCATTGACGGCTACTGGAGCATCATTGACACCGTTAACAACGATACTAACAGTGACTAAGTTACTAGTACTTCCTGCCTTGTCGCGAACGCGATACGTGAACGTGTCAGATAGTTTATCGCCATCTACTAGACGCTGAAGAACTTGAACATTGGTTGGGTCATAAGTAAAGGAACCGTTTGCATTGAGAGTTACAGGCGCCCCCAAAGTGCTTGTTGAACCGTTCAGAACCGCTACAAGTTCATCTAGCGGCAAATCAACATCGTTGTCATTGGCCAATACTCCTGGAGCATTGATCGTAAGCACAGTATCTTCGTTGCCCTCGAAACGATCGTCTGTACCAACGGGTGCGTCATTGGTCGGATTGATCGAAAAAGTAAATGTCACTGGAACCGATTCGTTTCGATTCAGTCCATCCGATAACCCGTTATCAACGGCCTTAACCACCACTAATGCTGAGCCTTGCGCGTCGGCAGCTGGTGTGAAACGAAGGTTGCCAGAACTATCGATCGTTGGAGCGATCGCGAAGAGCGATGGTTTGTTGTTTGAAACCTCGAAGCGAACTATCTGAGCTGACTCATCCGTAGCGCGAGGCGGAACCAAACTGAGCCCTGCGGCTGGCACGATCTTGCTCGCCCATGGTTGGTTGTAGGCTGCGCTATCTTCATTCACAGTAACGTTTCCACCCGCAACAAACGCTGGCGGATCATTGACAGGAGTGACTTGAATCGTGAAAGTTGCGGCGGTCGAACGATTGATATTCGGGGCCGTACCGCTGCCACTATCCACAGCAACGACCGTAACTACGGCACTACCTGAAGCATCTGGAGCCGAAGTAAACGTTAAGATGCCTGCTGCATCGATCGAGGGCTGGGCAGTGAATAGTGACGGATTGTTGCTCGAAAGTTCGAACGAAACGGTTTGCTTCGTTGTTCCGAAGTTCTCATCAATAGCCCGAGTTGGCCCCGCAAGAATATCTCTGGCCCATGGAGTCGAAACCACTCCAGCGTCCTCTGGCGAAACCACGTTGCTGCCAGGATTGAATTGCGGCGGATCATTGATCGGCGCAACCAACAGGGTGACTGTACCGGTTCCACTACGATTTGGGCTACCGTCATCCGTTACGACATAGAGAAACGTATCTTCGCCTACGAGATCCGATGGAGGTGTATACGTCATCGAGGTGATTGTCGAACCCGAGAAGTTCGCAACGATGATTCCGCCGCGGGCGGTCGTTCCTTCCACTTGAGTGATCCGCAAACTTTGCCCCAACTCATCGATGGTTGGGCCAGGCACATCACCCAAAAGGATGATTGCCGATTGGATCGTAATGCTGGTATCTTCCACAGCAGAGATCTTGGCGGCATCTGGTACCGGCGCGTCGTTGACAGGATTCACGAACAATGTCAGCGTCTGAAAAGCCGATTGATTCGAATTCGGTGGAGGCGCAGAAATTCCGTTATCAGTAAGCCGTATCTTGACACGCAAATCCTTATTGCTTGAATTGACATCTTGCGCCGTTTGGAAGGTGATTGTTCCGTCGACTTCCATAGCTGGCTGAATGACGAAAGCAGTTGGATCCAGGGCAACTAGTTCAAAGCTAACCAGCTGGTTACTTTCGTCGATCGCAGTTGCGGGACCACGACGAATATTGGTTGCAAGATTGGCTTGGGTGACTAGGCCTGCGTCCTCTTGAACAGTGTAGGTGCCAGGAATCGTGAATTCAGGCGGGTCGTTTATTGGACTGATCGATACGGTAAAGGTGACTCGCGTCGATGTGTTCTGATTGGGTGGTGGCGACGAAGGTCCCGAATCTTGAAGTTCAGCGAAGACTAGCGTATTTCCGCTTCGATTGGGTGCTGTCTTGAAAGTAAGCTTGCCGTTGGCATCAATTGCAGGCTGTTGTGAGAACAACTCTGGACGAGCCGCCGTCAGGACAAATGTCCGTGTTTGCGATACTTCATCAAGAGCTGTCGCTGGCCCAACCGTGATATTCGTAGCCATTCCAACGAACTCGGACTGCGGAATACCTCGGAAATCCTCTTCGTCTTCGACAACATTGATTTGAGTTTGAGTCAAGGTGAAAGTTGGCGGGTCATTTACGGGTATGACATTGATCGTAAATGTTTTCGTCGGCGACTGGTTTTTATTCGGAGCGACCGAGGAACCGTCATCAACAGCCGATACCGTTACAACAAGATTGGAAATCGATGAATTGAAATCCGGTCTAGTTCTAAACTGCAGTCGACCTGTGGCATCGATCGTTGGGAGCAAGGTAAATGCTGCTGGGTTCAATGCGGTAGTGGTAATCGTCAATTTCTGAGCGGCTTCGTCGATGGCGGTAGCCGGTCCCGGTCCGAAGCCCGCTGCAAAGGCGCTGATCGAGACCAAGCCTTGATCCTCGAAAACGTCGAGCGTTGTTGGAAGCGTGAACACGGGTGCATCATTGACCGGAGCCAAGCTGATGGTAAACGTTTTTGAAGTCGACTGCCGCGGATTGGAAATACCGACCTCTGTAAGTCGCATCACGACAACGGAACTGCCAACGCGATCGGGAGCTGTGTTGAAAGTGAGCGTACCCGTCGTTACGTTAATTGCGGGAGATACTGAGAAGTTTGCGGCGTTGGTGATGGAAACGACTGCAAACACAATCGCTGGTTCACCAAGACCTGGAACAGGAGGCAAATTGCCAGCGAAATTTGGTATTGTCGTACGCACAACGCCTAACTCTTGCTCGTTGTCTTCGAGCGCGTTGATTTGCGTGGTTGCTATCGAAAAGTCTGGTATCGATTGATTGGCTGTGGTACCACCGGTGATAATGACGAATTTGGTCTGACCTGAAGGTTGATTGCCAGACAGTGAATTGCCAGCTAGGTCCCGAATGTCGGTGGGCTGGTTGGCAAGTATGACCTCGTATCGATTGCTTACAGGTCCATTGTTCTTCAATGCGCGCAGAATGATTAGGTTATTCGTGGCGTTATACACAAACTCATAGTCAATGCCTGAAACCAGTAGCTGTCCGTCTAGGAAAACTTGAACTTTGGCGGCCGTTACTGATAGGTCGTCAATACCGATTCCTTGATCCAACAATTGGATCACGATTTGCGAGATGATTGTAGGCTTTACCAATACTTCGTTTGCGATCGGATTGAGGTCTAATCCAAGTCCATCATTATCGAGCGGATCAATCAACTGAGCGGTTGGCCCACGGAAATCGGCGCGTTCAACGGCTCCACGATCCTTGAAAATGTTGGAACCTAGGCCAGGAGGTGGATTCTGGGCTGGATCGTCCAATCGCAGTTGTCCAAAGCGATCTCTCTCAGGCGCGAGGACAGGTGATGGCGGAATTCCCAGCGGTGAGTTCACCGCTGCAAAATTCGCTCGGTCCGCCAATGAGTTTATCGAGCTATCGATGGCAAGACTACCTACCGCCGGATAGAAGTTGCCGTTCGCAGCGTTCACAAACAGCGGATCATTCGGCTGCAACAACAATGCATTTTGCCCAATGGTGCCATTGATTGTATTCCCTTTAAACAGATTCGCTCCAACAATAGTGGTGGCAGATGAAGCATCGATTGACAACGCGATCGCGGTGTTTGCAATGACATTATTAAGCACAGTGGGGCTCGCGTTTTCCGAGACTTCGATACCGAACCCCCTTGCCGTACTACCTCCGAAAATCGTGTTGTTCAAGATTCGCCCAAATGCCACTGACGACAATGGCAAAGTTCCAGTGTCGGGATCACCACTGAAGCGAATGCCACCCAGGCCAAAGTTCGCCACGACGTTGTTTTCAATCTTTGTGCCTACAGTCAGGCGTTCGTTGTTGATCGTTGGTAAATTGCGAACACCGCCTGGACGAGAAAGACTGCCACCAGCGTCGCGTGCACCGGCATCTACTAGGATTCCAAATTCAAGCGAATCGGAAACCGTGTTGTTGGCAATGAGTAGTTGCCCCTGTTCTCGATGCAGATTGCTGTCGCCTAGCCGGAACAACGATTGCACTAGGCGATCGTTGGTATCGAATGTCTGGTAAACATAGATATTGGGATTAAGGTTATCGATATTTGCACCGTACTCTGAGCCTCGTCGCAGCTCAAGTTGATACTGGCCGACTAAAATCTGGCTTGGGTCCGCTGGATTTGGATTCTGCGGAATCGTGAAGTATTGGGTCTGGGCTGTTGGCCCAGTAACAAGTTCGCCACGCTCTGAGAAGCCAACGATCAAGTCGTCGATGTAAAATCCTTCAAAGTTGTTGCTTTGACCGCGCAGATTGCTAAACAAACTCCCTAAACTGCTTTGATCGCCGGATAGTTGTGTGCCGTTCGGACCGATTATCGCGGCAGCTGTCGAGAAATCGAAGCGGAACTGGAGTTGAGCAACACCCGCATAGTTGGAAAGGTCTACACGTGCCTGCCGCCAACCACCCGTATTGTCAAACAGTTCTTGAACTTGCTGTCGAGGATGCAGCGAAGCCTCAATGTTAGGCGAAATGAATCGTGGCAACTCAGATGTTATCGCAGCTGTTGAAAGAACGGAGTTGTTCGTTGCAAGCAACTCCCAGGTTAAGCCGTTGTCTCGCGAGACGAGCACTCTAGCACTGTCCCGCATCAAAGTGCTTCCTTTGGAAACGATAACCCCATTCGTATTGATATCGTCTGTTTCTAAGAAGTAATTAAAGTACAACGTCGGCTTGTCGGCTGAAGCGTAGCCACTAAGACTGACGGTATTGGTCTTCAGGCTGCCGATCGCGCCAGCGGGGAGATTGTAGTTATTAACAATTTGCGGATTAGCAGATAAATCGCGGTGAGCATTTTCCGAAAGAACTCCTAACTGTGCATTTGGACCATAAGTGACGTAGGAGTTGACTGGATTCGCAATCCATGGTGACAGACCAAACCGGAAACTCGCGCCCCCTTGGGCTTCGTTGCTTGTTCGCAAGTCAGTGTTGCTACCGATCAAGTTGGTAAAGGGAAGAGGTGTACGACTGTTGTCAAAGGCAGGATTTATTCCGTGCCCCGCATCGGTTCGTCGCTCAAAAGTAGGATGCCACAGATTAAAATCGGCTGTCGAAAACGCCAGTCCTATCGAAGATGGATTCCCCGTACTAGCTGAAGTTCCAGCACTAAAAACAGATTGCAGCACGCCGGCGGTGCTCAATGCGAAAATCCTTCCGTCGCTGGCCAATGCAAACAGCAAGTTGGCATAGCGTCCGCCCTCGGCATTCTGCGGTCCCTGTGCTAGCCCTTGTAAAGGAGTTCCAAGATCAATAACGTTGGATGCGAGTCCCGAGAAAAGGCTAATAGTATAGAACTTGCCTGTATCGCTTACGCCGAACAGTTGTCCGCCGACAAATGCCATCCCGGTCGTATGACCAAGGTCACCTGGGGTGGTTTGGAAGATTTCGCCTTGACGTCCCCACGGCTGCCCCGCAACGACTGCTGCGGAACCATTGGCCGGGTTTGCCCGATAGAGCGTCGAACTCACATTGGTTTGGCCCGCACCTCGCCGTGCACCTCGAATGGAATAGTAAAGGTCATACGTCGCTACGTCGGTGCGGTTCCAAGCAAATGCATCGATGTTTGATGACGTTAGCTGTTCCAAGTTGGGTGGCGCCGTGGCGGGATCGAAATCTGGGATGCTATCCGTTCCAATAACCGAAATAACTGCTCCTGTACCGGGATCAAGCTCGACCAATTGCCCTGCTGTGTTGTTCGCTCCTGCCGCTAGCCCCTCGACCGAGAAAAGCCGCCCATCCGAACGCATAGCAATATCGCCGACAATTCGTCCTGGTCCCGTCGTTGGCAAATTGCCTACGTTTGTCCAAGCCGTACCCGAAAATGGGTTGACCGTTTTAAGCCCGTTCGTTCCTGGAGTAGCTGTGTAAAGAGCAATATCGTTTAAAGTGAACGGGACAACATTTGCCGCAAGTGAAATCGAGCTACTGATATCAAACAAATTCGTCTTGGGAGGCACAGGGACAGGGAACACGAAGTTGCCAGAAGTGTACCCCTGGAAACCAATATGATCCTCAGCAATGCGTTTTAGCGAATTGATTGGCTCCAGGCGAACCAATGTATTGGATGCCGCACCTGTGAAAGTCCCATTGAGGGCTGTGGGTAGTTGGGAATTAGAGGACACGGCCACATAGTACGTCGTCGTGGTGCCTGGCACCCCAGCCGGCATTTGAACACTGCCAATAAACGCATCCTGGGTTCCGAAACTGCCACGCGCAAGGTCATTTGTATTGGCACCTTGCCCGGGTTTCGGCTGGTCATCTGCTACGTTAGAATCGCGACTTACCATCACCAAGTTGCCATTAGCATCGAACACCGAGAGTACCGTATCCGGACGAGCAAGACCATCGGCGTAATCGATGTCAAAAATTGTCGCAAATGTCTTTCCTCCGTTGTTGTATCCAGCAATCGACTGAATAAGGTCGTAATCAAGCTCAAAACGATACCAATCGACATCTGCAGGGTTGGAAATGTCACCGCCTACACTGATCGTATTGCGATCTGACGTCAATAGGTTACCTAGCGGCTGTGCTGCCCCAAGACTGTCATTGCCAGCTCGAGTTTCCACGGACTCACCAATCAGCGGCGAGTGACCTGGTAGACCAATGACCTGGATACCGTTGGTCGCAAAGCGAATATCAGCGTTGCGAATGAACGAGCCCGGCTTTTCATCCACTTGGCGCAACCGAATCTGCAGCTTGTACTCACCTCGCGTCAATCCAGCGTTAATGTTCTCCACGTCTGTGCTGATTGGATTGCTGCGCACTCGAACAAAGTAAGTATTCGTTTGTCCAGCAATTCCCGGAAGGACTACGCGCATTCCGGCATCTCGATCGTTGATCGAATAAAAATCTCGACCTAGGTATGCGGCTTTCAGCAATGGAAAAGCTAAACCCGAAAGACCTTTAACCGTCGAGTTGATCGACCGCGCCAGTACCGTGCCTGTGGCATCTATCAACTCCACTACGCTGTCAAGGGATGCTCCGGTTTGATCGAGATCGAAGTAGGTTTCCGTACCGGCAACACCCTTGAAACTGTATACATCCACATCGCGGCTGTTATCCACACTGATGTTTCCGTACACTTCAAAGCCTAAACGACGATCTGCGTCGCCACTTTTCTCGTCGGGTGCCAAGTTGCCCAAGAACTCGGCGTCCGCAGGTATTCGATTGGTGTCAAGTAGTCCACTGAAAGCAGGTTCTGATTCACGGGCCAGTCCCACATTGCGATCATTGCTGAATCGGTCGAGCAAGACACTTCGCCATGCACCAGGCGAGCCCGTGCTCGAGCCATCATTGTTCGTGTCCCCCAATGGCAGACCGAATAAGTCGACGCCAGCGATGGCTGTATCGTCTGCCAAGGATGTTAATACTACCGGTAGCCCACGCTCCCCAATATAGATCGAGCCGCCGATGCGATCATCAATGTCAAGCAGTGTTCCATTGGCGGTAAACCCAGCATTGGCGCCAGCTAGTTTAACAACCAAGCTTTCGCTAGCGCTGCTAAGTAGGTGTAGGCCACTAAATGTATGATGGTTCAAAACCGATATTTCGCCACGTAGTATGTGGGCAATATCCGTATCATCCCACACGGTTTCGGTGGTCAAAACTGCAGCGCGGACTTCCATTCCATTGAACGTATTGTTTTGCAATCTATTCAATCGAATAAGCGGACCAAAATTGTCGGCAAACTCATTGTAGCTATCTTTCAGTCCTGTGGTGCGGCCATAATCCGGCAAGCGTACTGACTGCAATGCGTTGGCATTGATATGGATGACTGTGCCAGCGTTATTTTGAAACAAGTTATTCACGATGATGGGCTGTGCGCCCCGAACAAACACAGCTGCGGCTGCATTGGTGCCCCGCCCATTTCGACTGGTAGAACTAACCCCCGAAGCATTGTCCTTAACGATACTGTTGGTTAATCGGAAATCTGCCTGGTGGACTTCAATCGCGTTGAATCGATCAAAGCCGCCTTCGATCGGAGTCAAACCGCCAGCATAGTTGATGAGAGCATGATCCAGGCTTCCTTTCGAAGTCGCACTGAAGAACAATCCACCCCATTGGCCTGGCGCTGGAGTCGTTGCATTGAGGTCATTTTTCGTATCAAAGCTGCCCGAACCGCCATAACTGTCGTTCGTCAATGTAGTAAAGATAATCGGATCGGCCGCAGTTCCTTCGGCGATCAGCTGTCCGCCCAATTGAACCTCAATTCGCGCACCTCCAAGTTTCACAACGACGCCCGGATCGATCGTTAATCTACCATCTAGTCGTGCCCGGATGACGCCGGTAATTGGGTCTTTTTGTGGGCCGCCTGGTGTCGCACTAATGAGCAGATTCTCGGTCAAGACGTGAACAATATCCGTGTCATCCCAGCGAGACGGAACCGTGATCTTGTTGATTGTTGAGCCTAAGTTAGTATCGATTCGAACGAACAAGCCATTGATACTGTTATCGATAATCAGATTGCCATGGATGTCTGGACCGATACGTTGATCCACATCACTGAAACTAGCTGGATCCGCAGATATCGCTGCATCGGCACTCTTGCGAATCGTATTGTTCGAGACGGATGGCCTCGCACTAATCATGTGAATCGGGGTGAAAGTACTTTCCACAGAATTTACGAGCAGCTTGCCGCCTCCACTATCCAAGGTGGCGTTGTTGACCCAGTTCAAGAAGATACCGGAGGCCTCCTTGTCGGAATCATCACGAAAGACCAGACCACCCCAATCTCCCGACGATGGGGCTGCGCCCGGTCCGTCGGAATCGCCACCCACAGTGTCGTTGCGATAAGAATAGAATGAGACCTGGTCGCGAGGTGTTCCCAGTATCTGCAATGCAGCTTGTCGGCGATCTACACCCACCGCAGAAGTACCAACATCAAAATTAGCCGCACGGAGCTTAAATAATGCGCCGGCATCCACCATCACCGTGACGCCTTGCGGTACTTGCAGGGAAGTTCCGTCTCGAAGCGGAACCGTTCCATCCAAACCAAGGACATACGGTCGGTTATCCCCCAACGTGAGAGTGTTTCCATCGACTCCACCATTGCCAAGGATGCGAATCAAACTAGGTGAACGAAGCAAGCTAGACGAACCGCTGGCATCCACCAAAGCTGTTCCGGCTAGCCGTACCATCGCACCCACAATTCTTGGAGTGACATTCAGTTTCACAGGATTGGCAGTACGAGCGGAGTCTACAGCAGCAGCCACCGCACCGGCAAGGCTCGCACCATTCATGTTTGTGGTGAAGACCACAGCGACGGATCCAACACTCACAGCGCCACTGTTATCAAATTCGAAACGCACGGTCCGATTCTGCAAGTCACTGATCACGAACGATTCGCCGTCAATCACTTGCGCACCGCCATCGCGAGGCATCACCAAAGTCGATCTGGCCAATTCTGTGGCTGCAAAGATGTTATCCAGTGGCGAAGCCAACGAACCGTTGCCATCCACGCCCGGCGTAGTATCATTCATCTTGTCGACGAAAATGGTAGGTCCAGTCTCGAAGTAAAAGTTGAAATTACCTCCGGGTGTTCCATCGGAGTTGCCGTCCAAGGCTACGCCATCGGTATCGACAATCGTAGAGCTAATGTCAGGCTTGAAGCTCAGAACGAGTTCGTAGTCCCCCTGCGACGTACCGCCGAATCCGGTATCCGAAATCGCCGGATCCATGCCGGTATTGCCGGAGGCACTGATGTCAACATAATACGTTCCGCGAGTTAAGTGGAGATTCAAATAGGAGTCATTGCTATAGTAGTCGTCATTGCTCGCGATCAATTCTCGACGTCCAACGCCAACTTCTCGGTAGATAGAAATCACTGTGTTCAGCAGACTTGAGTTGGGCGCAAGTCGTTCTGCAATTGTCTCTGCTGACAACATACCGTCTTCGTTGAGCGTGAATTTGTACAAATCTTGGTCGATCGAACCCGGTTTGAACAAATACTTTCCATGCACAAGATCATGATCGCCTGGGAACACCGGCTCACCAGTGCCGAATCCGCCCATGATTGTCAGGTTGGGCAAATCGTAAGCGTGACCAAGACCTAAGCTGTGGCCAATCTCGTGCATGGCAGTTTGGAACCAGCTACCGCCGTACTCGGAATTACCCCAGTTCTCGGCGGCATCCATGATGACTCGTCCAAATAGGTTGCCTTCGGAAATACCGGCCACTCCACCCGGACCGCCAATCACTGTCGGATCGATCGCGCGCAGGTCACCTGTGACTACAGTCAGTCCCTCATTGGCAGTCTCTATGAACTGTATTCCAAGCTTTTGAGAATACATTTCAAAGATCTCACGGGATCGTAGTTTCTGAATCTCGGTGATGGCGTTCACCGCAGTTGCTCCGGATGGCAAAACCCCATAGACATCCTGAAAATTGTAATAGGCAGTCGTAATTGCCGAGCCCGTTGGACCATTGGATCCAGTTCCTAAAAGGGACAGAGACTTAGCCGCGTTGAGGCGGGCACCAGAAACCGAGGTGCCCGTCAAATTCGACTTTGGATCCGCGCCTAACAGGATTGCGGATACCAATTGGTCCACCGTAGCATTTGGACTAAAGCCAGCCAACAACGCTACCACACCCGCCACATGCGGCGAAGCCATGGATGTACCGGAATTGAGACCATAGCCACCCCCTAGCGTCGTACTTAGAACATTGACACCGGGTGCCGCTACATCGACGGTTGTCGGGCCAAAGTTCGAGAAACTTGCCAGCTGATCACGGTCATCCGTGGCTGCCACCGAGATAATTCCAGTCAGCGGGTAAGATGCAGGAAACGCCGGTGAGACGTCATTGTTGTTGCTGTCGTTGCCTGCCGATGCAACGAATACCACGCCAGCACCAATGCTGGCCGCAATCGCGTCCATCTGGGCCTGTGAAAATGAAGCGCCGCCGTAGCTGTTATTGCTGACGACGATATTGATTCCATAGACCGTCTTCATGGTCACCAGGTAATTCAATCCCTCGATAATGGCGGAGGTAGGCAAACCGCCGCCTGCGTTGGAAGCCTTTATCGCCATGATCTTGGCATTCCAATTGACGCCGGTTACGCCGATGCCATTGTTGCCAACTGCAGCAGTGGTGCCTGCCACGTGGGTGCCGTGCCCGAAATTATCGAACGGGTTAGTATCGCCCTCGCCTGGATCAATCCCGAAAATATCGTCGACGTATCCATTACCATCGTTGTCGAGACCATCCCCGGCGATCTCTCCTGGATTCCTCCACATGTTCGCAGCCAAGTCGGGATGGGTATAATCGACTCCCGTGTCGATGATTGCGATCACCGTTTGGTTCGATCCGGTAGTTGTGTCCCAGGCTTCTGGCAGATCGATATCCGCGTCAATTGTCCCGCCCGTTTGGCCTTGATTGTCATAGTGCCATTGTTGAACGAACAGAGGATCGTTTGGAATGGCCTCAACTTTATTGACGTAATCCGGATTGGCATAGCGAATTTCCGCCAATTGCCCCAATTGACTTGTCTTCGCAATGACATCGGTACCCGGTTTAGTCCTAACGAGTTTGGCCTTAATAAAGTCGAACGACTTTATCACTTGCAAACCTTGGTCCAAAAGGATTTCAGCTTGACGTTGTGGACTGACACCGTCCTGGAAACGAAGAATGAATTGGCTCGGACTATAACCCGAGGCTCCAGCTGAACCGAGGTGCGATTCTGGCGGAATGTCGCGATGGCCTGGTTCGTCGTTTCCACCAGGCAATGTCGGTCCGTACGGCCCACTGCGAATTTCTGCGCGAATGACTTGTCCACCGACACTAATTGCGCCAATTGGAATTGCAGTATCAAAACTCGAGTTGTCGTCGTTAGAAGCGATGGGCTTATCAAAGCGAATCCCCAACGAGTACGAACCGGTACTCACACCACCTGTCGCACCGCTGCCGCTGACAATGTTGTAAGCCGTATTGCCAGAACTCGAAATTCCGACAAAGTATACACCCGAGCTCCCAGCCAAGTAATTGAGTTGCTCGGCTCCGCCAACTCCTGTAGCGTCCACTCGAGTCAACTCAATACCTGCGGCATCAAATAAGCGAATGGCGAGATTCAGACCAGCGACTGGCTTGGCATCGATCTTAATGGAACCACCGGTTAACACATTGAATTTGTAGATATCCACGTCGTTGGTCGATGCGACGGTCCGATCAATATTGTCGCCGATAAAGCCGACATGCTGAACATCAGGCGGTGTGTCTTGTGTCTCGTTGACGCGAAGACGCCAACTGTTTAACACACCAGTATTTCCTGACTTTGTATCCTGAATTTCCAAACGCCATGAACCGCGAACATTGGTCCCATCAAACGACGAAAGAGGTACAACAGGACGATAGCGACCCGTGAATGGCCCCACACCCTGAGTGATCGATAAAGTCGCTTCATCGTCAAGAATCGTGTTTACGAAGGGTTGGTAGTCTCCGCCTACAGCGGCAGCCAAAGTGCCACCAGCATCCGCACCGAGTGCGGCTAGTCCAGTTGGAACGGTCAATGTGCCAAGCACTGCTCCGCTAGTTGGATTAATCCGATACACCAGACCAGTTTTGTTGCTAGCCAACAGCACGTTATCCACCAGCGCCAAGCCGACTAAGTTTGCTCCCGGCGAAGCGATCGTTCGAACCACACTACCGTTGGTTGCATTGAGCTCCACGATTTGTGACAGTGCGTTAACTGCGAACAAAGTTCCTCGGCTGCCACCACCCACGAGACCGCCGGCAAGTGTCACAGCGGGAGTCACACGACGCACTTCAATGTTACGGAACGGATCGATGAAGATCAACTTGTTGGCTGTCGCATCAAGCAGAACTACTTCTCCATTAAGATACGCCAAGCCAGACAAACCGCTTGCTGAAATCCCACTCAGAGGCATGACATCAACGGTACCACCGGTATCGGGATCGAGCTCATAAAGGGCCGAGCCATTGCTTGGGATGTAGTAAACAGTTCCGCCAGCATACGCCAAACCTGCATCGGTCCCCGCCGCTGCTGGTAGTGGGTAGGATTTGAGCGTTGCACCTGACACAGATTCCAATTCAAGAAGCCTATTGGTAGCACCATCCACCGCAAAAAGCCTTCCGTGCGGTTGCTGTATTCTGACGATGCGCGTACTGGTGTTGGCGCCAACGAGCGCGGTTCGCGAGCCGTCTACGCTAATTCGCAAAACGTTTCCACCGACACTCTGTGCGCCGGCGGCTTTGATACCCACGCTGGAGGTATCCGTTGTAAAAGACTTCAAAAAGATTCCTTGACCAGCTCGACTATCTCGCCAAGCCACTGCAAAATTACCGTTGTTTGCCGAGACAACTACGGGCGAATCTTGGGCGCCTGCGGTATTAGCACTAATTAAAACATTCTTGCCGAGCAGATTTGCATTTGCGTCAAAGCGCTGCGCCAAGATTCCCTTGGCTCGTAAGCGCTCTGTCCAAGTCACGGTAAATGAATTGTCGGCCGCCATGGCAATACGAGGAAAGAATTCATATTGAGTATTGGTCGACGTGCTATCATCGTTGACTCGAATGGCATTGCCTAAAGGAATCAAACCAGCGTCGAATCGTCGGAGCATTACGTCCTCGTCGGTATTGGCTCCCTGAAAATCAAGGGTCTGCCAAACAATTGTGTAAATACCCGTAGAATTAATCGCAATATCGGGTGAATCATAATCAAATCCACTTTCTGAGGGTGGACGATTTCCAACTATAACAACCTTCGTTGTCGGATTCCCCGAGGCATCAAAACGCCTTGCCACGACTTCATCCAAAAACCTTGCGTTATCCACGATGTTCCAAACCATCGTAAAGGCACCAGAGGATTCCAGTGCAACACGCCCCGTCCCGTACGGAAAGTCTATTGCCGCAGCTCCCTGCAACTGAATTTCTGGGGTGGTGGGCACACCGTTTGAATCGTATTTCCGAGCGTAGAACTTATTGGTATTTCCCCAGATGACAACCCAATTTCCACTCGAGGGATCGATATCAATGTCGGGTGCTTGAAAAGTGTCCGTAGGGAAAGGATTGGCGATCGGAGTCGTGTTTATCTGAAATTCGGACGAAATTGGAGATCCGTTTGCGGCGAACCGACGCCCTCGCACGGTGGCAACGGTTACATTAACGCCGTTTTGAACTACGACATCGAAGCTCCGCCAAACAATCACGAATCGACCCAAGTTGTCCATGTCAACCGACGCTTGAACTTGACTATCCTTGGTTACCTCGGCAACTTGAAACTCGCCCGTTAGCGCGGTACCGGAGGCATTGAATAGTTGCGCATAGATACCAATACTGATGTCCAAATCCCGACCAGATTCTTGCCATACAACCACATAGTTGCCATTAGCGCTTTGCGCAACTTCGACTGCAGTCTGACTGCGAACGCCAAACTGACTGACCTGTACTTCGCCACCAATTTTTGTTGTGTTCGCAGCAAATTGCTGTGCGTGAATGCCACCTGCGCCAGCAGCCGAGCTCCAAGCAATCGTGAAAGTACCGTTGGGATTGACCGAAATGGAAGGTGCCGTTTGTTCACCAGCAGTCAAACTATTGACCGCAAACTCATCTCCCAGCGGGAACGCATCCGCTCCAAAGCGTCGCGCATAGATTCCACCCAATGACCCATCTTGCAGATCACTTCTCCAGGTAACGATCAAATTTCCAAGTGAGTCGACTCCGGCTCGCGGTTGGCCCTGATTGCCTTGGGTAAACGTGTTGATCTGAAACTCATCTCGGAGCACATCCCCAACGGCATTGTACAGTTTGCCGAAGACACCGTTTAGGTCGCCATCTTGGCCATTGCTTTGCCAAACCATGAAGTAACTACCATCAGGTCGAATAACCGTATCTCTAGCAATCTGATCGCCGGTGGTTTCCACATTGACTTGAAACTCGCTTTTTACTCCCCGAACGAGTTCTTCTGTAAGGATCGACGGGACGCCTCCCGTATTGAGTGCCAACTCAATATTGGGTTGATCCGTCCGTCCTGAATTACCACCAAACGCAACAATAAATTCGTTCGGACTTTTGCCCCCATCGTCGATCGTTGAAATTATCATCCCACCTTGGTTCAACAGATTGTTCACGAACACCAATAGCGGATGATCGATGCCACTAGAATTCGCACCAGGCGCAAAAGTGACATTAAACTGGAACGGTTGGTTAACACCAAGGATGACCACGGGAACAACGGTTATTAGGTCAGGAGTAATGTTCGGCAGGAGCCGCAATGCATCTTGAATATTCGTAGCTGTCGTTGGGGCGTCTGCGGGCAGTGGCCCCGCAAATGTGATGGGGCCGGTGATCAGTCCGCGATGTGAAAGTCTGAAAGTGCCTGCTCCCGGTGTCGGATTGGTAAAAGTCAATCGCTGAATTTCATTCGAAGTTCCTGGCCCTGGAGTCACGGTCACGGTTGACAAGTTAGGGAGCGCTCTCAGTGCGGTCTGAATACGCGCTGCTGTTTGAGAACCGCTGTTCGGCCCTGCATAGGTAATGTTTCCCGTCGTAGGCGCACCGACACCACCCATTCTCAAACGAAATATCGAGTTGAGATTAGGCGGGCCATTCAAAGTGATCCTTTGTAACTCGTCGACTTCAGGCTGAATGGCCACTCCATTGACATCAAAACGTTTCGCGAAAACACCTTGTAAGTTTCCATCCTGAGCGTCACTCGACCAGCTGATGGTAAAGGCCCCTGTCGGCAATACATCCAATCGCGATCCCTGTTGATTGCCAGTTAGGAAATTATTGACCGAAATCTCTCCGTTGGCACCGTCTTGTCGGGTCGAGAACTGCATGTGGGTCACGCCGCTCTGGTTCACGCCCTGAGAAAGCAAAGGCTGATTCTTTCCGCCGTCTGTGCCAAGAAAGCGAACTTCGAAGTCTCGACCCGAGGTCGAGCCCGCAACAGTCTCGACGCTGTTCATCGAACCCTGATTCAGGAGGTTGGTACCGAGGGCCAGCAAAGGCTGATCCGTGCCAGCCAATGCTCCAACAAAAGTAACTCGAAACTGAGTGTCACTCGCACCCACTGGAACGACTGTTACGTTTCCTGCTCCAATATTGACTAACGCTACCAAAGCGGCCTGAATATTTGCGGCTGTTTGAGGACCGAAACCAACGCCTAGAAAAGGAATCGCTGCTGTGGCGAGGCGATCAAACTCAAGCTCAAATGTGCCCGACGCTGGGTTTCCAGTAAAGGTCAGCGTTTGAACTTCGTTCAAGGTGGGCAACGCAGTTACTGTCAAGGTTGGATCGGTATTTGGCAAAGCCCTCAGAGCATCGCGTATGGCTGTTGCTGTGTTGTTAGCATTGTTTGCGTATGGAATGAGGGCTGTTTCAACACCTGCGCGAAACAACGTAAACGACGAGCCATTGACTGGGGGTCCCAGGAACCGAATCCGCTGAACTTCATCAACCGATCCTAATGGTTGACCCGCCGAATTAAACCTGCGAGCGTAGACTCCGACTGTGTCCGCAGGACCCTGCCCATCCCAGGAAATAACTACATTGCCGGCCGTGTCGATGCCAGCCTGCCCATTGAGTTGTATACCGGTCGGATCTTGATTCACAAGAAATTCACCGGTTACCGCAACTCCCGCAGCCGTATAGATCCGAGCGAACACGCCGTCAGCATCACCCACTCCATTGCCGTTCCAGGTGACCACGAACCTACCGGAGCTGTTCATAGCGACATTTGGCAATCCCTGAGAGAGAGCAGTCGTTTCGTTGATTAGGAATTCAGTTCCAAGTGCTGTACCGGCTGCATTATACAGGCGGCCATAGACTGAGTTTCCATCACCATCTTGGTTTGGGCTGTTCCACACGACAACATAGTTGCCTACACTATCAGACGCGATCGACGGTTGTACTTGCGAACCTTTGACGAAGGTTCCTACCGATTGCTCGGGCCCGACGGGAACTGCTTGAGGATCAGCCACTTTACGATAATTTAGCCGTATGGAACCATCACGTTCATACAAAACCGCTTCGAAATCGAGAGGACCAACTGCGGCACCGTTTGCATTACTCAAGCGAACATTGCTCCACTGAATCACCAGTCGTTGGTCTATACCCGTTCCCAACACTTCCCAGAAAACGGCCTCAGCTTCTGCAGAGCCTGTTCGCAAGTCTTCCCAAAAGGCTGCGATCGTAGGTTCGTTAGGGAGTCCAAGAAGATCGGTATTGGCACTGCTATTGTTGGCAGCGCCGAAGGAAATCAGACCGTTGGTGCTGAAGAACAGTCCAGTGTACTTATTGCCATAAAAATCGAATTGAAATCCATTCAAGTCTGCCGGCGTTAGTTGTACAGACCCATCGTCTAACCCAACTACGGTCGCCACCTTGGCCAAGAAACCGTCGCTGCCACCGTTGGAAGTAAGTGTTGCCGTGGACGAGCCGACATCAAATGTCGCGGTCCCGCGGAAAATTCCAGCGACGAGCAAGCTGTCTGCGTCCTCAACTTGTACTCCTAACGCAGAATCGTCAAGAGTTCCTCCAAACGTAGTAACCGTTTTGTAGTTACCGAGGGAGTCGAGTTTAAGCAAAAATGCATCGCTGCCACCTACGGCAATTTTGTTCCCACCACCGAAATTGACCGTCGTTCGGAACGATCCTGCGACTAGGACCGTTCCATCTGCCAACACTTGTATTGCTTCACCCGTATCGGTCGATGCCGCTCCAAAATTCTTTGTCCATGTGGTAACGCCTAGTGGATCCTGTTTCTGAACAAATATGTCACCATTATCGTTGCCTGTAACGAAAACGTTCCCTAGCGTATCGGAGGTAACGTCACGCCCGCTATCCGTAGTCGCTGCACTACCGAACCGAGAGGCCCAACGAAAAATGCCGGCCGAGGTGAGTTGCTGAACAAATCCGTCCGCGCTGCCTACACTAGTCAAATTGGTGACGTTCGTTGGGCCGGCTGCCGGATTGAAGTCAACGGTTCCATTGAACGAACCTGTGGTTGTAATGTTGCCTGCCGGGGTAACATTCACATCTTCGCCGCTATCGGCACCCGTCCCGCCCATTTGACGTGCCCAAACAAGATTGCCAGCAGAGTTCAACAGGAGCACAAATGCATCAGTACCACCAACGCTCGTCTGATTAAGAACTCCAGCACCTGGATCAAAATCGACGGTTCCGGAAAAGAATCCGGTGGCCACGACTTGCCCGCTGGCTGTCACGTCAATTCCGTTGGCTGAATCAATTGCAGTGCCGCCGATTCCTTTGGCCCAAACGGTACTACCAGCGTTAGTCAGCTTCCAGACAAACGCATCGGTCGATCCGTTGCTGACGAGGTTCGTTCCACCGATGTCAGCAGTTTGAGAATAACTACCGCTAACTACGACGTTACCAGAACTATCCACGGCTACAGCCGTCGCCAAGTCGCTGCTGACACCGCCCGCCCGGCGAGCCCAGAGCAAACCACCATTGGCGTCATACTTAGCGACGAAGATGTCGTTGCCGCCAGCACTTGTGAGTGACGAAGTCGCCGGCCCTAGATCGAAATCGACAGTCCCCTGAAACGATCCTGACATATAGGTGTTGCCGGCTGTGTCGCGAGTAAAGCCATTTACAACTTCATCGCCGCTGCCACCAAGCTGGCGTGCAACTCCGGCGTCGGTAAATTGTTGGAGCACGCGCTTTGCGGTAATGCTGGCACTGATGTCTTCGAATCTTGGGACCGCGCTAAAGACACCGTCCGCAATAACGATGTCGTCAAAAGTGCGCCCGTCCGTGGTAAACGGGAAATTGTCGTATTGCTGAAACTTAATCCGGAAATTTGGACCGAGCGCAATGTTCGCCGCTGCCGCTGCTGCTCGCAGGTCGAAATTATACCGGGTATATACTCCAAGCGACGAATTAAAGGGACTGACTAAAGTATGCCAAGTGATACCATCGGCACTGATCGAGACCCCGTCGCCGTTAGCCCGTCCAGTAAACGTGGCCGGAAGCGCATCGTCCTCGTCATTAACAGCCTTCTGCCAGAATGAGAGGAAAGTATCCGTCCCGTTCGAAAGGTTAACCGTTAAGACGGCTTCATTGAGATTGTAGATTCCCGAGTCGGTCGTATCCATGGCCAAGTGAAATTGGCCCGAATGTGCAGGAGCACCCAGTGTATTGCTAACCAAAACGCGGCCGGTCGCATTGGATGAGAACGTCGTCCATTCCGGTCCCAAACTTCCCGATTCGAAATCTGCCGAATAAATTGTGTTGGGCGTATTTAAGAGATACGCACTGTAACCAAACGCATCGGTGCCAACCACCGGTTGTTGATGGCTGCCGAAGTTCACGTTATTGACGACTTGCTGTTGAGGCCCCAAGCCAAGGGCCACCGACTGTGCAGCGCGCTGCATCTCTACTCGAATATCGTCGACATACCATCCCTCAAAATTTGTAGCTGTATTGGATTGAAAATTGAATTCCAAAAATATCCTTTGGTCCAAGAACGGCGTTAGGTCGAATTGCAGAGACTGAAATCCGCTGGTGCTGTCACTGGTGTTCAATAACACAAATGCTTTCCCATCCACTACTACTCGGATTTCTGCAAAGTCGGTGCCAAACTCGGTGGCTAGCTGGTGGTTTAATCGAAGAGTTACCGGTCCGCTGATGGCTGGATCCGTCAAGTCGATCTCAGGCGACCTCAGCGTACCATTCGCACTATCAACATACGTACCGATGACAGTGGCTGATTCGTTTTGTCCGAAGTAGAAGCTGTTCTCGGGAGTATGCCCCGAACTATTTCCACGCCCTTTGGACAAATGCCACAGGTTGTTCGTACCAGACGACGTGAAACCAGAGCCGTCACCGGTATTTGAAAACTCGATTAGTCCAGCATCCAATTGGTTGCTGACAACAACGAGTGCCGGATGGTCGATAGGGGCCCCCACGCCGCTTACAGCGAAGGACAACGTAAAGTCTTTTCCGCTGATGGAAGTGACCGTTAGCGTGGTTCCAGGATCAAGCAAATTCTTAAAGGCATCTTGAATATTGGTCGCAGTGGTGGCTCCAAGCGTTGGTCCAGCGAATGTGATCGCAGGCGTAGTGCGGCCCGAAAATCCCAATTGAAAAGTACCTTTGGTCGCGTTGCCAGTAATCTTCAACGTCTGAAGGCTACCGTTGGAAAAGTCAGTAGCAAAAAGCTGAGTCGTAGCGCCGCCTTTGGGGGCCGTCGGATTGAAAAAGGCGTGGGGGATTTCGACCAACTTGTAGGACTGACCTAGTGCCAAATTCAAGAACGAGTATCGTCCCTGAGAATCGGTGACCGTGCTTCGTTCGCCTGGATTCAATTCGCCGTTGGCATTCGAGTCAACAAAAATTGTCCAGCCGGAAAGCCCAGGTTCGTCCGTATCACGTAGGCCGTTACTATTGCGGTCATCGAACTTGACGCCATAAATCTGGCCACCACGAACGTCGCTACCCAAGTCACGAATTAGTTCAACACGCTGCCCCGCAGGCGATTGCAAAAACACGCGAAGGTCCGGTCCCCAAGTGTGGTCGATATTGACTTCAACGTTGAGGTCCGAGACTTGGAAGGAATCCAGAACAGAGATCGCCGAGATTATCGAACCGACGTCTGGTATAGCGGTTGGAATGGCATTGCCATTAATATCTTTTCGTATTTCGCTTGTATAAACTGCCGCTGTAGCTTGTTGCGAAATCGTTCCTAGATCGGTTGCTTTAGAAGCAATGTTGTTTGACTCTTCCGTTGAACCGATTTGCAGTTGAAAAGTAGCGGTGGAGAGGTCGCTGGGGAACGTTAACGTAGCCTTGTTTTGGGCCGCATCGTAGACAACTGACTGTGGAAACAGCAGGGACTGATCCTGCGTGTCGATCAAGCGATAGTAAGCTGGATTGTTGGCCTTGGCTGTATCGAGCTGATCATTGTTGAAGTAGACTTCGACCTTGTCTTTTGCTTGCGACAAGACACCCGTTGCAGGATTGCGGGTGATGGGCTGCGGAACGACCGAGATAATCTGAGCTCCAAGCTGCAAATCAAACTTGAGCGCGAAATTCGCGCCATTGTTAATGCCGTCGTTGGTCGTATCTCCGAATGCAGTGCCCGCCGTGTTCTTCAAGCGATTGACACCCGTCCCTGCAATCTCAACGCGATAAAGATCATCGACCAATGTCTGCGGAAATCGCATCAAGACCGTAAAGGAATTCTGGCCAAGGTCCAAGAAACTCGGACTAATGACCAGGTCATTTCCGTTATCGAAAACGCCATCAACACTTCGGAGCAATTTGATGGCCCCAAGCGTTGATCGATCCAGTACTTGTCCGTCATCGAAGCGAAATGTCAACTCGCGAGGTGCCGTGTTGTGAATGCTTCCATCTTGGATCAAGGTCCCGTTATTGTGGTCAACACCCAACAATGCAGGTCCAAACGCAAGCAAACGGCGATCCTCGAGCAACTCGTGCTGAAGTCGGCGTCGCTTCTGTTTCACCGTGAGCGGGCGATTCGGAGTCTGTTCAGCTGCTTTGCGAAAACGTCGAAGAGTCATCGTCTGCAATTCCTGGGTTTATTTGTCTTAATTATGAATGAGTTGTTATTGTATCGGATGCCTCGTTTGTGGCACCGATTTAGTTCGTAGTGTTTTATTGGCCGAAGATTTCGGCGAAGACTGCGTCTAGTGATTCGCAGGTGTCTTCGTTCGTCGTCTTGGAGGATAGGAATGCGAGCTGATCTGACTCATCCTCGTCTTCGTTTCCAAAGCTCGCAAGGTATTCCGCTAGATTGAATGCCGGTGCCGGGGAGGCAGCCTCAACATAAGGCATCGCTGCGTTTTGCAACATGCGAGCAGGTGCATCCAACATCGTAACGCCCACGTTCAGCGAGTCTCGCATCACGTCGGATTTCCAAGTTAATGGAGCTGCCAAAGTTCCGCCGCTGACCGACGCCCCTTCTCCTTCACCCGCACCACTGTTTCCACGAGAGTTGATAAAGTTAATGACTTCCAAAACGTCTAGCGGATCGATGAAGTTGTTGCCGTTCACGTCTCGATAGGGAGGCGGATCAGGAATTCCTACGACCGATACCGACGATCCGTTTATGTTGAGGAAATTCACGATGAGCAACACGTCGATTGGCGAAATGAATCCGTCTGCGTCAACGTCCATACGGGTGATCGGATTTTGATGCTTTGGCGGCGGCGGATTGGAGATCGTTACATTCACCGTCGCAGCCGAGCTAACGGCTCCAAATGTGTCGACCGCTTCGTATCGGAACGTATCCACCGCACCCTTCAAAGTGCCAGCATTGGGTACGTAGGTAAAGGTGCCATCCGAGTTTAGAGTAACTCGTCCCAATGTAGGAGGTTGGGATAGACGTGCAGTGAACGAATCCCCCTCGACATCGCGGTCGTTTGCCAAAACGCCGTTATCAAGTTGCGTTAGAGTCGACGTCCCTCGCGGATCCGTCGTTCGAAGCTCGACACCCTGCTGCGTGAGATAGAACAAGTCGTTCACGACGATGGGCGCATCGTTTACCGGTGCAACCGCCACATCAAAACTGTCTTCGACGGAGTTGCCACTACTATCAACACCACGCACTGTGATTGTCCCAAATCCCGAGGCATCTGGAACGAGAACTAGTCGAAGTTTTCCATTAACGATCGATGCTGTTAGCACGCCAGGGTTCGAATTCGTGACACTCAGTGTTAACACATCGCCATTGGTTAATACATCTGGATCGACGATGTAATTTGGCACAATTACGATTTCAATCGGCGCCGCATCCTCATTGACGTTTTGGTCCGGAATCGGTGCAACCAAGCGAGGAGAATCACTCACGGCTGCTACGTTCAAGGTAAGGGTATCTAGAACTAGCAGCCCTGCCGCGTCCTTTGCTTCCACGCGAATGATGGCTTGACCGTTTTGATCTGCCCGTAACTTTAATGTAAGCTTGCCGTTCGCAATGATCGTATCAACAATTCCAGGATTGCTATTGCTCACAATGCGATAGGTAAGAGTGTCACCATAGACTACATCTGGATCGAAGAACGTGTTTCCAAGATCGAACACTCGATTGGCTTCGTCCTCGACCATGCTAATCGTTCCCAGCGGGGTCTTAACCGTTGGGGCATCGTTGACACCGGTTACCGTGACGCTAACAGTGCCACGCGACGTCTGAGGATCCGACACGCCTTCCGAAGTTCCATTGTCTTGAACCAGATAGAAGAATGTGTCGCTTCCAGCAAAATTTGCAGCCGGTGTGTAAGTAATGCTGCCGTTTGCAAACACCACTTGACCACCGTTGGTGCTCGCTGCTTCCACGCCAGTAATCGCCAGCGTCTGAGCGGCTTCATTTGCCGGTCCAGGGCTATCGTTGCCGAGGAAAAACGATGCGGGCCGTGTAACTGCTGTATCCTCAATCGTTGTTAAGCTATCCGTTCCTGGACGCGGTGCATCGTTCTTGTCGCGAACGGTGAGGCGTACCGTTGCGGTCGCCTCCAGTGGATCAGCCAAACCGGCTGTCGTTCCATTGTCGATAATCGTGTATGTGAACGTGTCGAGTCCCACGAAATCAGTCGGTGGTACATAAGTGACCACCCCGTTAAGTAACGAGACTGAGCCACCTTTCGTGGAGACAGCACTCACTCGGGTGATTCGAAGCGTCTGAGCGACCTCGAAGGCGTTGCCTGGAGAATCGTTTGCCAACAAACGTGCCTCAGGGAGCACTTGCGTCTCATCTTCATTGATTGTCAACACGTCATCAACGCCGACAGGAGCGTCATTTACCTCGCGAACGACGATGGTAACAGTTCCAACGTTGGTCGAGGTCAGTACACCGTCGGACACGACATAGGTAAAAGTATCCGTCCCAAAGAAATTAGGGATTGGACGATACGTGAATGTTCCATCGGCTCTCAAATCAAAGAAGGCTGCGTTTTTCGGACCAAGGACGAGGCTCGTTGTAAACGTACCACCATCTGCATCTGTATCGTTAGCTGCGACACCGTCATCGCTTCGGAAGTTCGGCGTTATGTTGCCGGTTGGGTCATTGGTAATCAGGCCAGGAACCGCATCCTCATTGATCTGGTAACTATCATTAATCGCGGTCGGGGGCGAACCTGGGACAATTGTAACAAAATAGTCTTCGACTTCACCGCCAACTGCTATGCCGGAGGGTTCTAGACCTCCGACGGAACTAATGCGGAACCGCGCGTACGAATTATTAGCGACATTGGAAGCTGGTGTTGTCACTGGCACCGTTACCTTAAATGTCTGTGTCAAGGCACCAGCCGTAAATTCGACCGAGTTTAGGATCCGCTCACCTGGATCGTCCCAATCACCGTCGCTATTGAAGTCGACCCAGCCGTCAACAAATCCAGGTTCCGATGCAGTTACCGTGATATCCGTGAAAATATTGCGGTTGAAGATTCCTGTGGGATTGCTGATCGAAACAAAGGAAACACCGTCATCGTCGGCTCCGTCGCCGTTCGCACCTGGAGTTGGTTGCCCATTGATTTCTGTATCAAGCAAGGAGCCCAATCGCAACGTGCCTCCCGAAAACGTGTGCCGCGCTCCGTCGTTTTCTTGAAGGGTTGCATAACGACCACGAGTCGTCGAAAAAGGATCTGGCGCATCGCCAAAGTCCAGCGCGACCCCAGGCATGAGAATTGTGAATTGCGTTTCGTTGTTGACGCGATTCGGCTTTAAATTGTTTCCTGCAAGATCCTCGACTGCTCGCAAGTAGAAGTTTGGAATCTGCGGCGAGATTGAGATGGCGTTCTCTACGAACAGAGTATTGTTACCTCGAATCTTGCTTTGAATCGGTGTGTTCACGGCAGCATTCAACGCTCGAACCATCGCCTTGGCAACTTGCTCCGACGTGAAAGACGCATCCTGAATGAACTGAATTGGGGTTGCTCCGCCAGGTACTCCAGTTTTACTCAGACTCGGGGCGGTGCTAAAGTCATATACAAACTTAGGCGTATCCAACAAACGCAATGAAGCTGGTCCAACCGCGGAATTGGTCAATCCAAGTCCAGCACCTTCGATGGCTGCCTTCATTGCAGCGATCACTTGATCTCGCGTGCTTGCATTGCTAAAGAGAATTGGAACTCGACCGGCTGTTGCGGTGCCGCCCGAACTCACATTCACGAATTCGAACACTACGGTCTTTGAGCCATTACCAATTGAGAAGAACTCACCCGCACCGACGTTTCCACGTTGACTTGTTAGCCTTGAGTCCAACACGTCGACTTGGTTGTCCGCGAGAAGCCCCAAATCGACTCGTCCAGTACCAATGAATCGCGAAATGATATTCAGTCCAGCTGCATTGATGGCTGTTACCATGCTGGTTGCGATTTCGTCGGCTGTATTCGTAAATCTATAGGGAATGACCACATTCCCCGGTATCGTCGGTCCGCTGAAATTCCGATCGAACTCAAAGATCACGGTAATGTTATTCGCCGTAATCGAGAATGTCGTGTCATCTCGAAGATCTATTCCACCACGCGATGGCACCTGTAATACCAAAGATCCAATAACTGCAATGGTCGTTGTCGGCGCGACACCTGGCGTGCCAAACAAGCCTATCGACGGGGCATTCAAAACCGAGATGGAATGTTGCGATGTTCCGCCGATCGAAATATTGCCGTCGCGAATATGGAATGGAGTAAGTCCCAAACCAGCCGCTTGAATGATTCCTGCCGTTCGAACTCCCAATGTTTCTTGAGTGTCCGTAGGTAACAGCGGAATAGGAATATTGCCAGCCGTCACCGTGCTGTCCGATGTGAATTCAAACGTCTTGGTTATACTGCCAAAAGTAATGCTGAAAGACTGACCATCCGAAATGCTTCGGGACACGCCAACGATTACAAGACCGGACGTTAAAGTTAAAGCTTTTCCGGACGGAGAAAGCCCAAGGTGAACTGTATCCGTTCCAATCAAACTTGGACTCAGTTGCAGTGGGCTGGCCAATATCGCGGACTCGATCAGTTTTGCGATGTCAAGAATAGAGGCGGCGTTCACAGTACTGATCTTGATATTGCCTGGTATCACGATACCGTCTGTATCAAATTCAAAAACAACGTTCGCCAATCCATCACTCAACGAGAAGAATTGGCCATCTCGAATAGCACCCAACGATGGAACTTGCAAACCAAGCGTCGAGTTGGCCTGTTCTAAATGTGAGAAAGATGTTGAAACCTTCGTTCCCGCTTTAGTACCCAGAGACACGACTCCGGGTGTCAATATGCGAGGCGTAACCGCTAAACCTGAAGCGGAAATCGCTGTTGAAATCGACTGGGCTATCGCTTGTTGCGTGCTATTTGCAGAGAACAGAATTGGAGTGTTGCCCGAAAGGATACTGCTATTGAGGTCGAATTCGAAGTTCACGGTTCGCGTGCCATCGTTAATCGAAAATCGATCGCCGTCAACAATCCCGCCAGCACCCGCGCCCGCCAATGGCACTTCGATCGCCAGTCCCTGCGGCAGTTGCATGCGAAAGCCTGTGTCAAATTCAAAATTGACGATACCGCCATTTGTGTCTGTTACAGTAAACGAATCCCCATCGGAAATTTGATCGCCACTAGGCGCCGTAATCACAAACCGATCTTTGTTGTTCACGGTGATCTCATAGACTCTGCCGTCTTTCCAAACACCAGCCAACGGCGTCAGTATGATCTCATCGCGTGTGGCGTTGTAGCTAAACCGATAATCAATACCCTCGGTCAGCATTCGCCCGTCTTCGAACAATACGATCGAAGCACCGCTGAGCCGTAGACTTCCTAGCTCTGAGTTGGTGACTGAATCGTCATTGACGCCAATTCCCTTGAGAGGATTGGTTGACTCGTTGCCATCCTTCAACTGGATTCGGAATTCGGGATACACTCCCGGAACAAGTTGCACAACGGAAACCGCACTATCTTGGTCGATATTCAGCGCATCATTGTCGATCGGATTCAACAAAATAGCTGCAGGGCCAATAAAGTCAGCACGTTCGAGAGCTCCTCGGTCCTTGAATACATTTTGGCCAAGACCGCCCGGAGGAGCTACAGCAGGATCGTCAGTTCGCAATTGTCCCACTAGATCATACTCTGGCGCAATGATGTCCGTATTCAAAAGGTTCATCGCGTTTCGCACTGCAGCCAAGCTTGGTCGTTCGGCCAAATTATTGATCGAACTGTCGATTAATGGCGAACCAGGAGCGGGTAAGTATTGCCCCGCTTGAGCATTGACGAATAGACGCACTGTATTGCCAACATCAATGTTTTGATCTTGAGCGGTGTTCGGAATGTTCGTCGGTGAGGTCTCGATTCCAGTAAGGAATCTCGCAGACGCAACCGCAGTCTCGTAGTACTGATACGTTGAACCCGCCAGCACAACCTCTCCAGGCTTGCTCACGATGTTGGGGTTGTTGGTTCCATACGGAGCGGCAATGAATGTATTCTGATTGATACGTGACTCTTGGTTGATCACCGGAGTCTGCAAGTTGAAAAAGACGTTGTTAAGAATGGTAGGACTTGCACCACGGGTCGCAAGCACTCCAGTCTCAGGAAGCAACTGGTCTAGATTATTATTTTCGCCCACGTCTGGATCAACAATGATTCGATTGTTTCCGTCGATCCAGGCCGCATTGCTAACAACGACAAACTTTTCGCTCGTTCCATCGCCGAGCGAAGTATAAGAAATCGGATTGGTCGATACTCGATCATGTCCTATTCCCAAGTTGGAAAGGCTAGTAACGTTTAGGAAATTTCCAAGGCCACCCAATGTGGTCGTCGTAAAAAGGATAAAACCATCTTGTCGACGCGTAAACAATTCGAGTCCTTGATTTACTTCCGTAAACGGCCCACCGATTTGTTGAATAATACTTAGATCACTTACTCTGTCTTTCCCATCTTGGCCAACGGTTTCCAGTTGGTTCAATACGATGTCCTTATCACCGCTGAGCCCCCGGGTAGGGTCAAATTGACCGCTAAGGCCCCGGAAAGGTGCGTCAATAACACCCCCAATACCGCCTAATGCGCGAGCATGAACTGCAGGCAATGGACTGGCCAAGCCGAACTGACCATTTGGCAATTGTTGGAAATTGCTGATTGCTGGTCCCTTGTTTAGACCCTCATTAATCGCTCGGGTGATGGCTTGTGCCACATCCGGAAAACGCCAATTCGCGTTAAGGTTAATAGGGATGTTCCCAGGACGCACTTGACCTCCGATTCCGAAAATGAATTCAAACGTTCGACCACTGGAGCCGGCATTAATATCCGGAACACCAAAGATCGTAAACGTATCGCCGGGCGAATACTGGGAGGCATCCTGGGCCGTGATCACGAAATCCTGAAGATGACGCGCACTGAGAGTAATTCGGTACGCGCCCGTGGACTTACCCGCTTGGCGGTTTGCCGAGGACAAAGGATCGTACGTAGTATTTCCGACGGAACTTACGGCCGCATAATACACTCCAGGCGAGAGGGCAGTGAAATCGGCGTACGAATCCAACCCAACTTGCTCGCCAGGAGCAGCGTCGTTGTCGCTTGCCAACATCGGAACACCAGTTGCATTCAAAAACGATTGAGGCACTCCATGACTATCAAAGATCTGGAGAACCGAATCGAGGCCCGAATTCGAAGAGTCGATGTCGATGATCGCCCTTTCTCCGATCCCAAGCTTGAACTGATAAATATCGACGTCGGTATTCGCTGTACCCGCTCCAGCACTCAAGACGTACAACGATTTGGCCAAATTCAATCGAGCTCCGGTAACAGTGGTGCCGGACAATTTTGCAATCGGATCCGCGCCCAAAAGGATGGCTGCTTTCAATCGACTGACACTTGCACCCGGCACTGCACCTGCGAGTAGTGCTACGGCGCCAGCCACATGAGGCGACGCCATGGATGTTCCGCTGAGCAGTCCATATCCTCCGCCAAGCGTCGTGCTCAAAATGCCCACTCCAGGCGCCGCAAGATCGACACTTGTCAATCCAAAACTAGAGAAGCCGGCAAGCTGATCTCGATCGTCCGTGGCTTCGACGGAAATTATTCCAGAAAGGTTGTATGAAGCGGGGTAGTCTGGAAAGACATCATTGTTTTGTGTGGAGTTTCCAGCAGCAGCAACAAAAGGAACACCTACGTTTATGCTGCGCTGGATTGAATTCAGTGAAGCTTGGGAAAAACCAGGTCCACCGTAACTGTTATTGCTTACGACAATGTTGACACCATACCGGGTCTTCATCATGACCAAGTAATTCAAGGCTGTAATTGTCGCGGAAGTGGGAATACCTCCGCTCGCATCGGAAACCTTGAGAGCCATTATTTTGGAGTTCCAACTGACGCCGGTAACACCTATCCCATTGTTGCCTTTAGCCGCCGCTGTACCTGCCACGTGGGTTCCATGCCCTTGGTTGTCCATAGGGTCGCTGTCCCCTTCACCTGGGTCAATGCCATAGATATCGTCGATAAATCCGTTTCCATCATTATCAATTCCATCTCCAGCAATTTCCCCTGGATTGACCCACATGTTCGGACGCAAATCCGGGTGATTGTAGTCCACACCTGTATCTAATACCGCTATGACTGTTTGACTTGAACCGGTAAAAGTATCCCATGCCTCCGGTGCATCGATGTCAGCATCGACGGTCCCGCCGGTTTGGCCTCGGTTGTCGTAACCCCATTGCTGCGCGAACTGCGGATCATTAGGAACTCGGCTCGGCTGCATAATATAGTCGGGTTCTGCAGTGCGAATTTCTGGCATCGCTTGTAAATCCCCCAATCGATGTAAAAACACCGTACTCTCTGAAGGTTGAATCCCTACCAGCAATGTCTGAATGAAATCAAATTGCTTGAGAATCACCAGTCCTTGGCTTGCCAGTATTTGAGCCTGACGCGTTGAACTGACGCCATCTTCAAAAGAAAGCAAGAACTGGCCTGTGCTGAAGTTAGATAGCGAGCCAGTCGTGGACCCCGATCCTCCGCTGCCACCGGAACTAGAGTTACCATTGCTATTACCTACTTGAGAATTATCGCCGATAACCCCAACGTCGCTATAGAACAGAGGGTTGTGCGCAGTTCCCTGCCAAGTCTGCGTTGCAGTCTCGAGTGTATCGTTTGATTCAATCGAGGCCGCTGCGCCGTTGAAGCTAGCGCGACCGTCGGTCCCGATGACGGTGTTATTGACGATACGAGCTTGTGGCTGAGGCATTTCACCGAGGTCCAGTTGACGCATGTCAAACGGATTCGAAAAGCCGTTCGGTCCGTCTTGCCATTGCAAATTGGCTACACCTTCGAGGTACAAGGCTGGACGATTGTAATATTCGGGATAGCCAAAAGAAAATGTGAACTGGGAATTGGAGCTGGAGGAAGCCGCTAAGGGATCTGGGCCGAGCAAGCTTTCCGCAACGGTCGCTTTGACTACTTGCGTGGTTCCGTTAGTTACTAGAATACTACTGAGGACAGAATCTCTCAGTGCATTGATGGTTTCGATGGCATTGGTTGCAAACGCAGTGCAGCCCGTGCATGTTAAGCGCTGATAGAAACTGCCACCGGTGTCTCGGTAGTAAGCAATGGAGCTATCAGGAAATACCCCGTCCCCTTCTACTTGGCCACTACCTGCGACTGGATTTCCCGTGGCTCCCCCCGCTAGATCGTCGAATTCTAAGCGAATACGAGTGCGGTCGGAATCGATGACCAATGTATCTTTATCGTCGATGTAGGAACCAAAGTGAGAAATCGGCGGATTACCGCCGGTCGTGTTCACAAACGGCGAGTAGTCTGCATTGTACTTTGTCGGATCTGTACCGGTTATTGAAAACGGGATTAACTGAGGCGAAAGCATCCAGATCGGTGTTTCGCCTTGCACGACGATTCCGCCTAGGCCACCCTCTTCAAGGACGTTGTTTTGCACAACGATTCCGGGAACGAGTCCACCTTGAACTCCGTTGTTGGGCTGTAGTAGGTTTCGAACTGCTTGCGTTCCCGCCAAAGCAGGTTTTTCTTGAATGGACAAAAAGGTAAATGAATTAAACGGATTGATTGCATCGCGTGGGTCCTTCAATCGTCCAGGCGCTTCGCTCCATATTCCATAATCGCGAGACTTCCGAATGAAGCTATTTTGAATGATCACTTCAGCCTGTTCACGACGTGCATTTCGGTCCGATTTGCCCTCTTGAAACACGACTTGAACTTGTCCTAATGGATTGGCTGACAACACACTTTTAAAGTTGGCAGTGCCATGCAAATTGATCCGAGCATCCCGCCCAACCGTCCCACTTTCGATGCCACCTGACGAGGCCGCGCGAATGTTGCCTTGGAACTGTGACTGCACACCTGCCGAATTGACCGCATTGCGAATAGCCCGTGCCACCACAAAATTTGCATCGATTGCAGTAAACTGTACTGGCACGTTCCCTAGCCCGACACTAGCATCGCTAGTAAATTCAAACGTGAGTGTCCGTCCGCCATCGGATAAAGTAAATCGGTCTCCATCCGTTAGGTTCGCACCGGCGGGAGCGATCAATGTAATCTGCTCGGCCAGCCGATCATTCGTGTCAAACGATTTGGTAAGAATGGGTGCACCAAAACTTTGGGACTGGAAAAACTCGTCCCCCAATCGAATTTCCAACTGATAGTTGCCAGTCGTAACCGTCGTTGACGGCACGTTTACCGATGCATAGGTCGAGTTCGGTTCCCCAGCAGCAACTCGTGAACCGTCCGCCAATTGGATAAAGGCATTGGAAATCGAGGTCCGAGATGGATTGTCGTTGCGAGCACGGAATTCGACTCGCAATTGACTTCTGCCTGAGAAGAAACTGATATCCAGCGCAGCCGATTGTGGCGAACCCGTTGTCAAGAGAGTCACATTTCGCGGCCGGTTTTGAGCGACGGTTGTACCCAACCATTGTTGCTGTCCAGTTGCGTCGTCGACAATCCACACATCCAGTTGTCCGTTGAAGACTTCGTAGTCGAAAGCGATCTGTGGACTATCAATGAACTGACTGTAAGACACCAACGAAAACTGGCGGGTACTTACAACACTTCCAGGGGCAAATGGAGGAGCAGGGTTTCCGCTCGGCGCAAAGATAAAGCCGTTGGCCAAGAGGATAGGTTCATCACCCACCCCGACGAATTCACCGCGCTCAGCAAAACCAACTATCACATTATCGACATTCGTGGCTGCTTGATCGCTACGGAACACAAGAGACAGACCATCTTGTCCAGCAAAACTCTTCGTAATTACGCCACCCGCAGCGGGCCGAGTCCGAATTGAATCGAGTGGAATTTTGAGGGTGTTCGTGCCTGCCTGCAAACGCAGTAGACTCAAGTCGGATGAGCTAGCAACCGCGAACTCAGCACCGCTGGCATCCTTAATAAACACTTCGAAGCTTGCGCCAGCCGGCAGAGTGTAGTCCAAATAAAGTGCTGGCAAGTCAGCAGCTGCGTAGCCGCCGAGGTCAAAAGTCTTCAATGAAATGAGTTCACCGGTCGGTCCAATATTTCTATTCACCGGCAGGAAATTCTGAACGACTGGAGCCACTGCACTCGTTACGCCAGCGTTAAATGCTTCGTCAACAATTCGCCGAATCGAACTAATAGGCTTGATGTTCGAAGGGTTGAGGATTTTCGTTCGAGGTTGATACGCAGCAGAGGAAATGCCAACAACGTAGTTTCCTTCGGGAAGCGCAATAGGTCCGATGTATGCATCGCGAGTTCCCGTCGAACCGCGACTTAGATCCTCGACGTCCGTAATTGACAATGGGCGTCCTTGATCGTCCGCAATGTTGCTAGAATCGCTCGAATAGATGAGCCGGAATTGTGTGCCAAACCGCGGAGACACTTCCTCGCGGAAAATATTGATCGACGTGTCCGGACGGTTGAGTCCATCGGCATAATCCATATCAAATACGACTGAGGCATTGCCGCCTGTTAAACCGCCAACGATATCTTTCTGTGTGATTTCTAATGCATAAAAATCGACGTCGCTGTTGGAGCTGAGGTTGCCCGCTACGCTAATGGCTCCCTTGGCGGTTGCAAGCAAGTTACCTACATACTGAGGTCGATTTCCAACCTGTTTCCCAACGTTACTAAAACCAATAAATCCACCACCGAAACCACCCGATAGTGAACTGCTAATTCCATTGCCGGTAGCGACACCATTGTTGGCATAGATCGAGCCACTTCGTACGCTCTCGTCTTCGGCCGCCTCTCCGATCAATGGCGATTCACCAGGCAAGCCACGCAAATGAATACCATTCATCGCATAGCGAACGTCAACGTAATTGAAGGTCGATCCGGCCCACTCTTGAGCTTCTCGAAGTCGAACTTGAAGTTCATAAGCTCCAGAAGTCAAACCCGCGCCGGCGGCGTTGGCATTGGTACTGGAACTGCGAATGCGAACGAAGTAGGTGCTAGGGTTGCCAGGCGAACCGGGCAGTCGAATGCGTAAGCCTGGATCAAGTGGATTGGTGGTTCCATCTTCTTTGACCACTCCACTACTGCTAAGCCGAGTTCCGATAGTTCGTGTAGCGAGAGTATTGACGGCACCCCGATCAATGAGATTTGAAACGAACAAAAGAGCCGGATTCGTAGCTTCCGCAGTGCTGTTGTCGCTGCGAGCAAGCAGATCGCCACGTGCATTGAGCAACTCCAAAACCAAGTCCAAATTGTTCTTGGTGTAATCAATGTCCAGCCAAACTTCAGCGCCAGCGACACCAGTGAAGCTATAAACGTCGACATCCTCACTTTGACTTAGAACGCCATCCACCACAAAACCCAAGCGACGGGTTTCGTCACCTGAATCGGAGTTAGCAGCCAAGGCACCTAATACTTGAGCATTAGAGACTAAACCATTTGGCCCAGGTGCGGCAGCAGCAAAGTCTTCTGTTTCAGGTACGAGGGCGACATTGCGATCGTTTGAGTATTGATCGAGCAATATTCCCCGCCAATCGGCTGCCTGCGGAATCGAACCGATGCCATCGTTGTTGGTGTCTGTCTGCGGCTTGCCATCCGGTTGCAAACCAGCACCGACCGTATCATCAGCCAGACTTGTTAGGATCACTGGGAACCCAGGCTGTCCGACCAAATGTAACGTACCACCAACTCGATCCGTGGCCGAAGTGAGCTGGCCATTGGCCGTCAATCCTGCGCCAATGTTTCGATTGAAATTGGAGCCATAACCGTCGAATTTAACAACGAGCGATTCCGTTGGCGCACTTTGCAGACGCAGTCCACCCTCGTGCTGAACATTTCCTACGAAGATTTCGTTGTAGACGACGTGGACCAAATCTGTATCATCCCAAACACTGCCCGTCGTCAGCGTATCGCCACGAATCTTGAGGCCATTTAAGCCGTTATTAATGAAACGGTTGCCGCGAAGCAGCGGACCGCGATTGACTTCGTAATTGGGATTGCGATCTGCTTTGCCAGTTTGTCGACCTGGATCAGGCATCAAATCATCGACCATGCTGTTGGCATCGATCGTGATCGCGCTACCTTTGTTGCCACGGAAAACATTATCAATGATGACCGGCTGAGCACCGCGTACAAAAATGGTTGCTGGCTCATTACTGAGTCGCCCCAAGCGTGTACCGGGGCCTTGCCCGCCGAAGCCGTCTCCGTTGTTTTCAAACAGCGTGTGGGCGATTCTCGCGTCCGATTGATGTATTTCGATTGGGTTGAAGGCTCGCAATGTACTGCCGAGAACTGTAACCCCGCCAGCATACGCAATACGCGCGTAGTCTAGGCTCAGATGCGAAGTAGGTCCAACATAGATACCACCCCAATCTCGCGGGGCTGGACTCGTCGCCGATCTATTGTTGTTTGTATCAAATGTACCGCCTGCTCCGACCGTATCATCCTGCCTGCTCGTAAATACAATTGGGAATCCATCTGTACCTTCGGCGATTAGGTTTGCACCAAACGTGGCTTCGATTCTTGCAGCTTCCAACTTGATCACTGTGCCAGGATCGATCACCAGAGAGGCATTCAACCGTGGACGCTTGACACCCAAGCTCTCCGCCGCAAGTGTTCCGCCGAGGGACGCTCCACTATCGGTAAAAGTGGTGGTACTCGAATTGGAGATATCGAGCAGTTCGCCTACAAGTTGATAGGGAGAAGTGCCGCCGTCGGCACTGCGGTAAATTCTGCGACCGACGTAACCAGCAAGCGTACGTGGCAGGCTCCCAAGTTGTACCGAACCGTTCGTGCTCAGTACAATCGCCGAGGTCGGACTGGATGCTAATCCTTCGCGCCCACCACCATCCACCATCACAACGCGATAATTGTAGGAGCTTCCAGCGGTTAAAGTGCCACCTGCCACGTTTGCCAACGTAACTCCAGAAACATCGGCGCGATCACGGCTTAACGTTCCCCCAACCAATTGACCTATATCGAGGAAGCTCGAAGTGGTGCGATCTAGATTGGCTATTAAGTCGTACGGACTGTTGACTCGGCTACGATAAAGTTTCCTCGATACAAAGTCACCCGAAGCGCTCGGCAAACCCGCAAGGGAAATCGCAGTCTGGTTGGTTTGTAAATCGATGCTAATCGACGCATTAGACGGTACGCTTTCGTATCCGTTTCGGTCAACAAAAGTAACTTTGTAGTTGTAGATTCCAGGCAGCAATGTTCCACCCACGTTGGGACCGAGCGATAGCAGCGACAAAGCGGGCGTGGTGCTGTCCAGCAAAGCTCCGCCAGATGCACCGTTAATCACCAAATTGCTGGTTAAGACATGGACGATATCGATATCATCGAAACGGCCAGGCACAGTCAATCCCTGAGCATCTGCGTTTATGAAAAGTCCGTTGATAGAGTTGTTCAGCAACGTATTCCGGCGAATCTCTGGTCCCACACGATCGTAATCGCTTGTGAAGGAGCCGTTGATCTGAAATCGCGGTTCGTTGAAATTGGTTTCTTCAAAACTATTCGGGGCGGCACTCATCGCCGCGCTCGAATTGCGGGTGATCAAGTTGTTAACAATCGTTGGCCTAGTACCGAGCATTTCGATAGGATTAACGGTTTGCGGGACTGATTCAACAGTTACCGTTCCCCCACCGTAGCGTATGTCCGCATGGCTAATGTACTGCAGGAAAATCCCCTGGTTTTCGAGATCGGAGCGACCGTTAGAAGAATCCACGTCTTTCCGCAAAGAGATTCCACCCCAGTTGCCCGCAGCAGGCGTGGTTTCAGGTGAATAGGTATCAAAACCGATTGTCTGATCGAGCCAAGAAGTGAAGTAAACACGTCCTTCAGCTCGGGACCCATTGGCATTTCGAATTGCATTGCCGCTCGCATCCAAGAGCAAAGGTGCTCCCAAAACCTGCAATGAACCGCCGGAGCGATCGATCGAGAGATTTGAGCTGCCAACGCCAATCCTCGAGCTCCGCAGCTTAAATATCGCGCCAGCGTCGATCATGGCGGTAACCCCCTTGGGCACATCCATGGTTGCACCGTCAGACAAAACCGATCCAGGTAATAAACCGAGACCGATTTCATATGCGAAGTTATCGCCTATCGTCGCCAAATTCCCGTCCGCTCCTCCATTGCCAACGATTCGAACAATATCACCCGGCTGCGATGCGCCAAATGCATTGGCCACACCAGGAGCTGAAATATTATTGAATGGCTTCAGCAAACTACCATCTGCATTTGGACCGGCGGACTTATCCACAAAAATGGTTTTGCCGGCTACATCGATCAGGCTCAACTGTGGATCGACGACAATAGAACGTTCACCTGTTAGCCGAACGCCCGCACCATTGGCAGTAGCTCCCACGCCAAGCTGGGAGCTCGAAACGATAGCTGCGGCCAACGCATTTGCCAAATCGCCTGCTGTATTTGTATTGGAAAATGGAATTCGAATACGACCAGCCGTAATCTGCGCATTGTTGTCGAACTCAAAGACTCGCACCACTCCACTGGCACCCGTTACCGTTACTATTCGGCCGTCAATTGCCGCACTAGCCCCAGCATTGAAATTGATGAAGCGGTCTAACGGCCGTGTCTGGAACCAGAAATTATAGGTCCCTCCGGCAGTACCATCCCCGTCGCCATCAAACCCAACCGATACGTCGTTGATCCCGGTCCCACCGATATCTTGAATTGTGTCCGATGAATCTACGGCCGAACGGAACGTAACTCGCAGCTCGTAATTGCCCTGCGATTGCCCACCGAAACCGGTGCCCGCAATGGAACCATTGTAGTCACTGTTTCCACTCGCGCTGACGCCAATATAGTACACTCCCGATGACAACGATTGATGCAACATCGAGTCTTGACTGAAGTAGTCATCATTCTGTGAAACTAACTCTATGCTGCCACCGGTGAGTACCACAGGGTTTTGTGTTAGTACGTTATTGCCAACTTTAGTACTTGCCGCTCCTTGAGGGAGACTGACTCGAACCAATGAGCTTGCAGCTGGCGAATTGTTGATTGCGTCAATAATGTCCTGTGCCGTACTCTCGGAACCGGTAGTTGCATTTAGATCAATGCTGATTGCATTCGGAAACGCTAGAATAGTCGGTTTGGAAGCATTGCCTCGATCTGTCTGCGTGAAGAAAATCTGCAGTTGGTTACCTTGAGCCCCGGAACGCACTGCCTCGAAACGCAGCGAAAGCGGTACTCCCGAACCGAACGTGGTGCTAGCCGATGCTTGCTTTTGACGGAATAGATCAATGTTGGTATTGAGAGCACTGCTATTGGACAGACGTTGGGCATAGGTCTCCGCAGTCAAAATACCCGTTCGATTGCCTAGGCTGACTTCGAAACGATATAGATCAATATCCGATCCGTCTTGTCGATACAGATACCTGGCATGCAGTATATCTTGGTTTCCAGGAAAAATCGGTTCGTATTTTTCGTCACTTGCGGTGAGCTGAACGTCATTCGAAGTTAGCGGTCCCGAGCCCGCTAGAAACGTTGGGTCCAATCTAAGCAAGGTTGTTTCAGGCAAATCTCCAGCGTGCTCAAGTCCCAATGCCATGCCCACCGCAGCCGCAATGGTCCGAGAATAACTTGCTCCATACTCCGTATCAAATGGATTCGTCGCGGAAAGTACGACCAGCGAATTTTGGAACGTCCGATCGATACGAACTCCAAAATTACCTTCGTTTTGGAACTGAGTGTTTGCAACCCCGCGAATCCCAAAGACTGGGCCGGCAGCGATTGTTAGACCTAAATCCGCCGTCTCAACAAATTGGACGCCGATATATTTGGACCAAAGGGAAAGTACCTCTCTGGCTCGTATCTTTTGATCCGGGCTAATTGCGTTATTGAGAGCCGTACCCGTATTCGTGACGGCATAGGTCTGGCGGAAGTTGTAATAGATTGTTGTGATGCCATCTGTCGCGTCAGCACCGAAAATCGGATTGACGTGATCTTCGAATCCGCCAACTAGATTCTGGGCCAAGTTGCGGTGAGCTGCATCGTCACTAGCACCTGGCAAATCCAATATGAACTTCTCAGGGTCAATGGATGACGAAAGCACAAGACTCGTCTGCGATGTGAAAGCCGATCCGATTGCTCCTAGGTTTGTAGCCGTATCGAACGAACTCCCTAAGCCAAGCAAAGTCAACGGAGAATACGAAAGAGACCGATTTCCTACTACAGTGGCTGTGTTGCTACCTGGCTCAAAATCGACACTCACTAAACTCATCGCTGCGGACGAGGCTCGAATGGCATTAAATACCTGTAACGCGGAAACCGTCGGGCCACCGATATTGACCGAAACGACCTTGCCCGCTGCTGTTGCCGAAGGGCCAGCCGTGCCCGAATTCGTAAATGCAACTTGAACACCACTGCCAGTTTCACCCACTTGGCGGGAAGTGAAACGCAGCATTGCAGCACTGTTGGTATTGAGATCCGTGATTACGGTCGCGGCAGCCTCTTGTCGAGTTGGCTGAATCGGAGCGCTTTCGCGAGTCCCAATTCTCAATCGAAAGGTTGCAGGCCCAGAGATCGCTCCAGCCAAATCATTGATGTCTCCGGCGAATCGGAGTGTGGCTATGTTCGATGCGGAATTGTACACCACCGAGGACGGCGTAAAGAACTGATCGTCCGTATTGCGAACCGTATCTGCCGTAAAGATCAAGCGATAGAACTCGGGGTTCTCCACGGAACGAGTCGTTGGACGGCCATTGGCATCGTTTTCAACCAACAACTTGTCTGAGTCAAAGTACACAACGATCGTATCGCGTTGCTGTTGTAACTGACCGTTCACGCGAACGGTAGGCTGCGGAACAACAGAAACAACCTGTGGCCCCAGATCCAATCGAAAATCGATCGTATCTTGCCGAGTGCGAGCCTTGGAAGGTACAAACAGGTCTCCCCGCGAATTGGTCGTCGGCACATTTCGTAATCCAACAATTCCAAGTCCCGGATCATCGAAGCCAAAGATCTCAATTCGATAGTTGTCATCAATCAGATTTTCCGCAAATCGAACCGTAACCTCGTTCTGGTCAGGGCTCTGCCCAACCAATATTGCACCTGGAACAACAACTGAATCATTTACCTGGCTGAGTTGCAAAGGCGAATATCTCGTCGTCGAATTCAATCCGATTCGCGTCGCCCCAAGGCCACCGTTAAGCTTGGCGGTAACTGAACCCGAAAGAGCCGTCGAGGTATTGATCGCGCTGATCAATAGATTCGCTGTAGTTGGCGTACTGGGATTGCTGTTCAAAACGATTGAAATAGTGCTGCCGTTCAGCGAAACCGTGGGCGTGGCACCGCTGACTAAATTCGATTGCGAAACTTGGACGACAAACGCCTTTCCTGGTTCATTCGCAGTCAAGAGAATGTTGGCACGCCCACTGCTGCCGAAATCACTTTGAACTGTTGCAAGCCCAAAAGTCCCGTCACCTCCAGAACGACTGATTCGTATGCCGTTCAACGTCGCCGTATCAATTACCTGCGCATCATCAAACCGAAAACGCAGTTCGCGCGGCGACTGAACAAGCGTTTCCCCATTATCCAAAAGATCGCTATTGTTCGGTTGAACACCAATCAGTTGCGGCCCAACCGCAAGCAATTGCCGAGACTCTAACGTCTCGAGCAAATAACGGCGAAGTATGCCGCGCTTTCTTTCGCTACTTTTAGCGTTTGCTCGTGGATTGGATTGAATCGAAGAAGTCTTGTTGCGAAACCAGCGGATGGTCATCACCAACCCTCAGTGCAAAGGTATCCAGGAACCCTCTCGGAGAACAAATCCCGCGAGGCTGTGTAAATCTACATATCGAAATCACGGCTACTAATGGAAGATTAAACAACCTTAACAGTCGTGTGCTCAAAAGTACACTCGTTTTCGAGTATAATTGCATAGGACTTGGATGCAAACTTGTGCTGCCCCCCGTTCGCGAAACCGGACCTCAAAACAGGTCCAATCCACCCCGATCGATGGCCTAAACCGGATTCTGAGAGACAGAAAAAGCAGCAAAATTTACGAAAACCATGTACCTACTACCGTCATCAACCTCAGAACACGATGTTTTTTCGGTCTTTGACCTCCTTTTGGATGTAAAATCACCTGAAAGGTTCCGGACCCCAAGGTTGGAATTCAATCTCTTGAAGAATTCGGGAAAAAATTGGTGAGTTTTCGATTTGCAATCCTGCGACACCAAATGCCATTCGATTCAGAACGGATTTCGCACTGGGACCTCTTACTTGAGCAGCCAACTGGCTTCGGTGATAAATTACTGGCATTTGCTGCACCCACCCCCCCCGAGGAATGGGGGCACGCGGTTGTCGTAGAACAGTTGCCAGATCATCGCCTCGTTTACCTAGACTACCAGGGTCCGGTTTCCGGCAACCGGGGGAGCGTAAGCCGTGTCCTCGACGGGACAATCCAATGGCAAGAATTCTCCGCAACATCGCTTGTTGCAGCCGTTCAATCCCCAGGAATTCGAGCCGATAAAGACAAAGTTCACACGAAACAAGGTGAACTTAGAATAAGAAAACTTACCGACCAGTCCGTTGATGGCAAACAATGGGAACTGGAATTGAAAACTGAAAACTGAAAACTGAAAACTGAAAACTGACAACTTCTACCTGGTTCTAACAGCTTTTTCCAGAACCAAGAAATTCTCGCCTTTGAATTCCGTTACCTTCGCTGTTACCAACCAAATTACTTTTCGCTCGTCATCTTGTTGGCTTGCGTCAACTCTTTGTAAGCTTAGGTTTTCCAAACACTTAATCGATTTAGTGCTGCCCTCTTCCATAAACTGAAACCGATCGCCCTGCCTCCGAAAGCGTCCCTTAACATCGACAAGAGGGGTCCCTTCTCGCAGAATGGACTCGTCCTTTGCCATCTTTGAGAGCGGCGGACGCTCGCTTGCCATGATGGAATTCGAGCTCAATTGGCGTTCCCCACCGAGGTTTGCGAAGATGGCCATACAACCAGAAGCCAGTACTACCCAAAAAGCAGGAGATCTAAGAACTCTCATTTCCCATTAACCTTAAACTAATTGTTTAACCCGCGCAGCGGCTGGCGGTCTCTGTAAACGCTTTGGTGAGTAATTCGGCGTCGATCACAACATGGTATGCAAACCGTGGGCTAGCGCCCTTCGGCTAATCAGCCGGAACGCGCTAGCGTCCGGTTAAGCCCGACTTATGATCGAAGCCAGTTATTATCCAGATCATTGCCGACGCGGTAACACCATTGCGTGCAAGGACATCACGCCACCTACCGTCAACAGAACAAATCCCAACCAATTCGGTGGGCGAAGGTTTTTTTTGGGTGAAGCAACTTGCATGTAAACGTTTGTTGCAATGTTGCTGTCGGCAATACTCGACTTTTGTACAAACCGGTGAAGCGCCCGAGTACTGTTCTCATTTAAAACAAAAGAGTCAACCACGCGGAACTGTAACCCCAACAGGAACAGTACCACGCCAAACATAAAATATCGGTTTCGATCGATGTCCATGGCGATAAAATTCTTTTCAGAAGTCGAGACAACACCCCAGAACGGTTGATCGACCCATCCCAAGTACTAACTCAAAAAAAACAGCGAGTTGTTGGTTATGACGGATGAAACGTTGAATCGGCTGGCAATGTGTTTGAAGCGATTGACGAGTAGTCGGCCTTCCCGCCAGCCGCGGCGCGGGTTAAACAAGTCGCACTCTTGAAGCTAATGTTTAACCAATCGCAGCGATTAGCGGAGAGCGCGGGCGCTAGTTTAACTCCGCAAGCTCAAGGGCTCTTCGGAATCGTAACAGCCTGGATTTTTCTAATTCGAATTCGATTCCCGGCTGCTTGCGGCGAGTTTTCAAATTCATATTCCTTAATCGCGGCCGCCGTCTTGCCTTGTTGCTCGTAATTGCGTCCCAATAAGTAGTGGGCGTGAGCATGCCAAGGTTCTGTTCCCTGAATCTCCAACAATCGTTTTAATAGCCAGTCATTCGACGTGTCTAATTTACCTAAATCGTTGTTCAGCATGGCGAGGAACATCCCAACATCGAATTTCGAGCGTCGATAGAACTGTTGAGCTTGTGCTACCCTGAACTGGAAGTTCTCAAGCGGTTCTGTCGGTTGTTTGACAACCCCTAAGGTTGCCTGAAGTTCGCGATCGTATTGCAGATCCTTTAGAGTTTGCTCGTCCACACGGACGTCCATATACGCTTTCAATGCACCCGACTCTTCGGCCGTATTTGCAAATTGGCCCTTGAAGTGCAAATTTCTCGCGCGACTGATTGGAGTGTCCATGATAAACGATCCAAACGCTTCCACATAAGCCATCGAAAACGGCGACTTCTCATTGAGCCTCTCTCGCATGGACTGGTTGTAAACATGAGCTAGCCAAGGAACATTCCATAACCTTACAGAAACAGCTGGATCGATTTTTGAAAGCCTCTCTTCAAATGCGTCCGCATCCATGCTCAGTCGAACCCGATTTTCACCCGTGATGGATCGTTCCATGGTGTGCATCGTTCGCCCCACCGCAAAGGGCTCGACGTCCATTAGCGCAACGAGGTTCTTCAAATCCGCTTGCACAACGGGGTATTCATCAAAGCGGCCTGGTAATCTCGCTCGACGTAACACTGCTGGATTCTCTTTCGCTTCTCGAAGGGTGGCAATTCCGTCACCGGCTTGGCTAGGTATTGGTAACCCCCACTGAGGTTCAAACAAAAACAACTCGCCCCCGATCGGAACTGCAACACACCACAAACGCAACGAGGCATTTTCGGTCGCTCCGGATAAACTCGGCAACGCCAAAACAACGCAGTCGATCCCCTGAATAAATGCGAGTTGTGTAAACACCCTAGCTCGTTCCCAGGTGTCTCCCCGAGCGAACATCATGGTTTGCCACGGCAACTGCCGATAGTTGCGAGCATTGTCGTCGATTGGCAACTCGGAGTTGGCGACCAATCGCATCGCGTCGTTGGGTTGCCCATTGATGCCAACATTGCAAATGGACCAGTCAAACAATTTCAATGCGGTTTCAAGCTGACTCCAGTTGTCAGCAGTCATAACGCTCTTCTGTTGTTCCAGCCAAGAATTGAAAATCGGGTCCCGATAGGGACGATCTAACACCCACTTGCCAACCTCTTTCATCATCCGACATTGCAGCAAAAATTCGCATTCGGGTTCGCCAAACTCAAGCTTGGTCATCCGCTTTGAAAATTCGATTGTCCTAAGCGGTCCTGCGATCGATTCAAGCAAACTGGCCGATTTCCATGAATCAGATGCAACCACGCTCTTCGACCAAGTTGTGAGTTGGTACCGAATCTCTCGCAACGCTGTGGTTCGGTCCATTCGAATCAGTTTAGGCAAATCTCGGAATGCGTCCCGAATCGAATCGCGTTGTTCTCTCACCTGCGATTGCTTGACTTGAATCTCTTCCATTCGCTTGTTGTTTTCATCTGAACAACCAAGCAGAAAAACAAACATCGACAGCGGAACCCATGATCGCATGTTTAATTCAATACTTCCGGAAGAACTCCACCGAAAACGTAACTGACGAAGTTGTAAAATTCTGGTACCCCGATCGTTTGGCGAGCGGCTGAATAGAAACGGCGTCGATCATAACATGGGCCACAAACCGTGGGCTAGCGCCCTTCGGCTAATCAGCGGGAACGCGCTAGCGTCCGGTTCAGCCCGACTTATGATCGAGGCCATAGAAATTACCATCGCAACCCGAAACGTGAGCAAGGGACGATCCCTCGCTCACGCTTCGGGTTGGTATATTTCAATCAGCCGCTCGGCTTGGTTACGTATTCCATGCGGCAACGGTTCGCCAAATCGCATGGACTCGTTCCAAAACTTTCTCAAATTGATCGAGCGGTACCATATTCGGTCCGTCGCTGGGGCTCTGCTCGGGACGGGGGTGTGTTTCAAAGAAAACTCCATCAATTCCGACCGCCGCTGCTGCCCTGGCAAGTGGCTCCACCATGGCTCGTTTACCTCCAGTAGCTCCGCCAAGTCCGCCAGGTTGCTGCACGGAATGCGTTGCGTCAAAAACCACAGGCACCCCCAGTGAACGCATCAACGGCAATCCACTCATGTCGTTGACTAGTCGCCCATACCCGAAAAAAGTTCCTCGTTCGCAAAGCATCACACCGCCGGTGCCGCTCGCTTTAACCTTTTCGACAACGTATTTCATGTCACCTGGTGCCATAAATTGGCCTTTCTTGACGTTCAACGGCTTTCCGGTCGCAGCACAAGCGGCCAGTAAATCGGTTTGACGAGCTAAAAACGCTGGAATTTGCAACAAATCGCAAACCTGACCAACCGATCTCGCTTGCTCAGGCAAATGCACATCGGTCGTAACTGGACAACCGATTTTCAGTCGCACATTTTCCAGAATGCTCAATCCATGATCGATGCCGTGCCCTCGAAAACTACCAGCGCTCGTCCGATTCGCTTTGTCAAATGAAGCTTTGAAAACGTAGTTGACGCCATGCCGTTCACAGATTGCATGAACACTTTCCGCAATCTCCAGACAAAGTTCATTCGACTCAATAACGCACGGCCCGGCTATCAAAAGCAGTTTTTGCCAGTCGCCACACACGTGAGTTCCAATGCGAATGGGCGTTACCACAGTGCTAGTCGCTGACTCACTCACATTCGATTCCGCCCAGTAGGTCCCGCCTGCCGGGCGAGACTTCAGCACCCCTAAGTCCCGCCCGGCAGGCGGGACCTACTCAACCTGTCATTCCACCGTCGACTGTCAACACCTGGCCTGTCACATAACTTGCCGCTTTGCTCGCCAAGAACAACACACAAGCCGCCACGTCGTCCGCGGTTCCAAGCCTGTTGGCAGGCACTCGCTTCTTGACCTCATCTGTTATAGCCGGTCCCAACGCACGAGTCATGTCGCTCTCAATGAATCCTGGAGCAACTGCATTGACCGTAATCTTTCGCTTCGCCATTTCACGAGACAATGACCGGGTGAATCCGATCATTCCTGCCTTAGTAGCCGAGTAATTCGTTTGCCCTGGATTGCCAATCAACCCAGAAACACTCGACATATTGATGATTCGACCATATCGCTGGCCCATCATAATTCTTGTTGCCCCACGACAAAACAAAAAACAACTAGTCAAGTTGGCCGCGATGATCTCATCCCACTGGGCATCCGTCATTCTCGGCAGCAAAGTGTCCCGTGTAATCCCGGCATTGTTTACAACGATATCCAACCTTTTGTAATCTGTCTCAATCTGCTCAAACAACTTTTCGATCGATTCCCGATCCGTTACGTCGCAAGCGATTGCGACCGCTTCGCCTCCCGCCGCTTGAATCTGGGCCACTGTTTCCGAAAGCTTGTCGGCATTGCGAGCAACACATAAAACTTTGGCTCCATTCTCTCCTAGCCGAACCGCAACGGTTTGCCCAAGTCCCTGCGAAGCACCTGTCACCAATGCGATTTGCCCGGCGAGGTCTGCAGACAATCCTAATGAATTAGAAGACATGATTTACTTTCGTATCAAATTGATTAGTCGCCAAAACATTCACAGGTTGCTTTGCGATCAACTCGCTTTAGCGTTCCAGCCAACACACGGCCTGCACCGATTTCGTAAAACTGATCCACTCCGTCCGCGATTAGATTTCGAAGGGTACTTTCCCATTGCACCGGCGAAACAACTTGCTTCATCAGCAGCGGAGCAAATTCATCTGCCTTCACGTGAGGCTGAGCATCGACATTCGAAAATAACGGAAATCGTGAATGGTTGAAATGAGTAGCCTTCAATGCACTGCTCAATCGCTCTACTGCCGGTTTCATAATGTCTGTATGAAAAGCGCCAGCGACGTTTAAGCGAATTGCCTTCATGGCTCCCGCAGTAGTCGCAATCGCGGATGCCGCTTCGATCGAAGACGTATGTCCAGAGATTGCAATATTGCCTGGACAAAGCAAATTTGCGATCTGCAGTATTTCCCCCTCCTGCCTAGCTGAATCGCATACCGATTCTAACTGAACACGGTCCAATCCTAGAATACTCATCATTCCACTCGGCACGGCGGAGGCTGCGTCTTGCATCGCCGAACCGCGCTGCTGAACCAGTCTCACACCGTCCTCAAACGAAATAGCTTGTGAACTGGCGAGCGCGCTGTATTCGCCAAGACTCAAACCGGCAACCGCAACGACCGAGTCAAGTATCGATGGATTCTGTTCCAAAAAATCAGTTAACGCAGCCATGGAGTGAACGAATAACGCTGGCTGGCTATGACTGGTCAAGTGAAGTTGAGCTTCTGGTCCATCGACACACAATTTGCCCAGATCATAGCCGAGGATTTCCGACGCCTTCGCGAAAAGCACTCGCGCCTTCTCACTTCTTTTCAACAGACCTTTTCCCATGCCCAGAAACTGAGCACCTTGGCCGGGGAAAAGCAATGCGATTTTGGGCACTCTACAACTCTTCCGTTTAAGACGAGAATCGAGGGATTAACCCAACAGAAAAGAACTACTCGTCGACGCCCATTTGCACAACCACTCTACCCATGTAATAACCACATTTTGGGCAAACTGTGTGTGTTGGAACTGCCGTGCTACACTTGACGCAGACTTGCAGTTGGCGAGGCTTTTTCGAATGGTGCGCTCGACGCATGCCAGATCGTGAGTTGGAGTGACGACGCTTGGGAACTGCCATTTTTGGTACTCAAACAGAATTAGTTAGAGAAGTACTTGTTTTTTCAAGGAGCAAGAGGTTACGAACCAGGCACGAAACTGTCAAGCCGAAAGAACTCGACGAATCAGAACTCCGCTTGCTTGCCCCTGCGAAGTATAGGAAAGACTGAAAAATGCTTCGCCAGCCGAAGAGTCACTATCAGCCGCATTAATAGGACATTCCGAGTCCAGATTGTCGCAGTTGAGCAGTGGAAACAGTTCTTGCCGATCCAAAGCAAGACAACTTGCAACGATTTCTACGGCTCCGCTCCCGGCTCCAAGATTGCCGAAGTAGCTTTTCGCTGATGTGACAGCGATTGGTTCGCCGGCAAATCCGTCGTGAATGCCTTTGGCTTCGGAACGATCCGCATCGATTTCGCTTTTGCCGCAGGCATGAACATGGCATTGCCCTGCCTTTACGGTAAACCCAGCAGACCTTCCTTTGTAGATTAAGCCGGAGACCACGTTTTTAGTGGCAATACGGATGAAATCTCTGGATTTTCCAGCGAAAGAGCTGCCGACTGCCGAACCAACCCCGCCGATTACTTCGCCCCATATTTTAGCTCCGCGAGCGACCGCAGCGTCAAGCGATTCCAATACTATCGCACCTGCACCTTCACCAAGAACAGAACCGACACGTTGTGCATCAAAAGGGCGAGACATTTCTCCAGGAATGGATCGCGGACTAGCCAGTTTTTCCGAAGCGGTAAAGTGCAACGCTCGGAGGGGTTCCAAGCGAGATCCTGTGGCTCCAGCCAGCATGACGTCCGCAGCCCCGCGCCGAATGGTGGCGACAGCTTCTGCGATTGAAACGGCGCTGCTTGCCTCACGAATCGTTACTGAGTTGCTAGGTCCACGCAGATCGTTGTAAATGGCAACATGGCTCGCCGGCATGTTTGGCAAATACTTCAAAAGCCAGAGTGGATTTACGTTGGGTCGCCCTTCGGTAGGCCATCTATGCATTTCAAAGTTCTTTTTTGAATCAAAGCAAGCGGCAATTCCGTCGGAAAATTCTTCCGGGCGAGTCAGGATATAATCGCAACCGTAGACAATTCCCGTCCTCTCAGGTTTGCGACTTTCCTGATTGGCCAGCCCGCTATGGGACAAGGCCATTTGGCAAGCGGCCACCCCCATTTCGATTTCACGGCACATCACCTTTTGATTTTTCTTGATTGCTCGTTGAAGGGATTTTTCGAGGTGCCCAAAGTTTTCGATATCTCCGGTGAAGCATTTGGCTTGTCCACCGTATTTCAGGTCAAGGCCGTTTTCGGGTAAGCAATCCAAGACCGAAATACCTGTATTTTTGTTAACCAAACTCGCCCAAAACGTTTCTAAATCCCGACCGATGGGGCAAACGACCCCCAGGCCGGTAATGACAACGCGTCGGATTTGATTGGACATCATCAAGAATTGGAGTGGGACGAATTGGGAATCGGTGCTTTTTTCAGAGCAAGCAGCATAACCGTCATGAGCACATTCGACAACCAAAGGAATGTTTGGACAACTAAAGCAATTGTGCGGAAGCGGATTGCAGTTGAACTTGACATCAAACGTGGCAAAGTGACAATCCAAGTGAAGGACGGTTAGCTCAGTTGGTTAGAGCACCACGTTGACATCGTGGGGGTCGTTGGTTCGAGTCCAATATCGTCCACTAATGAAACCCCTTGGAAAGCCTTATTTTCCTTCGGGTTTTCTCGTTTTGCAGCTCCATTGTCCACAACCTCGAAATGGACAGGAATTGACTCGTTTTGACCATTCTGGACTGCATCTGGTGCAAGCGTTGGTGCAAGCGTTGGTGCAAGCGTTCGAGGCACGTTCTTCCCCTCCAAATTGGCAATCGGAAGTGACGGCAGATCAACGCTCGTTCAAGTCCTAGTCGTTCCAGTTCGCAACGGCGATCATCAGAAACCTCCGCAAGCAATTTGCCTTTGTCCTTCCCTCGGTAAACCGTTTGGGCATGAATCAGCGGTCGCGTCCTCGCAGCTTCGAGTAGCTTCGTCAACTCGCTTTCGGTCAACGCCCGAGCTTGTCGGCGTCGTTCAGCTTGTTCGTTTAACTTCGCCATCCCATCGAACGGATTAGCGATTAAACGCTTCTCACCATGGAAGTGCGTTTGCTTTCGACTCGTCCTCTTGCCAATGCACCAATTCCCAAACGCCAACCAGCTTTCACGGAACCCGTTGTAAACAGCGGCGCCCATATCTCGTTCGCTTGATCTTTGCTCGCACAACCATTTTTCAAACCGATCAACCGAAAGATCGCAAAGAGTGCGAAACTTACAAGCATTCGCCGATTCATATAACCGAGTCTTGTAACCCTGGATTCTCTCAGGGTGTGTTTTCTTTTGTCGTTGGTACTCTAAAAACGCTTCGATGTGGTCGGCGATCGGTAGGCCAGCATAGTCGGCGATTTAGTCTTGTTCAGGCGATAAAACTTTGGCTTTAACAAGTTCAGCCCGCGTTGTCAGGTCATTGAGTACCGACATCGCAGCTTGCTTGTCGGTGCAACCTGTTGCAACTTCCTGGACGATGCCCGAGCCATCGCGATACTTTACCGTCCACGTTGCCGCTTCGGTCTTGATCCTTTGCGAACCGTCTTTGCCGGTGGTGACTTCGGCAGTGCGTTTCTTACCGCTTCTATCGGTCCACTGAGCAAACTGTTTGCATTCTGATTTGCCGTCCTTGTCCTTAACCGTGCGAGAGACAATCTTGGCATCGGGGGGCAAAGGCTTGGTAAATTGCTTCTTGAGCAGTGTAGCCATATCTCAAAACCTCATTCCAAGACTGTTGTACGTTCAAATTCTCATTGCTTACTTAGCCGAAGAACCCTTCGATTTCGTTGGCTTAGTTGATTGCGATGTCATCTTCATAACTTCTTTAACTGCTCGATCGATCTTTTCGATTGTCGGCACACTCGGAACCTGCTTGCCAGTTTCGATTCGGCAGAGATTTTCGAAGCTAATGCCCGCCAGCTCTGCAAGCTTTCGTTGTGTCAGTCCCGCCGCAGCTCGGTCGCGGATGATTTTCCTTGCCAGACCAGCCGTCGCATACTCGACCGCCGGATAGTTTCCTTTCGCATCCGGTTCTGGTATCGGATGCAATTCAGCCGCTTTTGCCAAAGTGACCAATCGTTCGTATTCTTCGCGTGGGAGCAAAACATAAGCCTTGCCTTCAATCTTGATCGTTGGATGTGTCGCCATGTTTTTTCCTCCTACTTAAGGACTATTGTACGAGTGTTGACATTAAAGTCAACGTATTTTTTTGAATTGACTACTCAGTGTCTAGCAAACCGACCGCAAACAAGGTTGAACCAACGGGCATCTTCGACGACATCCAAAACACTCGTCACAACGTTGGCATTCGAGGTTCTCGAAACCATCAAACGTCGGAACGGCCAGTAAAGATCCTTGGCAGCGTTTGCAAATGGGCAGTCCGACGGATCGCTCCAACATCGCCACAAAAACATGTTTGTGCTCACGGACGAATTCCGCAGCCTCAGACGTCACTCGATTGGAAGGAGTGACCCACAATCCATCTTTCCGAAGCGCAACTGTAAGTCCCAACCCACGCAAGGTATCAAAAACGTCGTACCCGCTCAAAATAGCACCCCCTCGGAATCATCAACTGGCTGGAGAGAGTGTTGCGACCAACGGGTTTCTGAATCGGAGTGCGATTGATTCAACACACCAAATCCGACACTTCCATTTAGCCCCGACTCGTTTGAAAGTTGAATGGATTCGTTGAGTTGATCAGTTTGTGGTCTTCCTGAGTAGGCTTCGATGTTACTGATAGCGCTCTGTATATTCTGTAAATTCGGCTCACCGTTCGAGACCGGGGAGTTCTTAGAATATGCAGAGCGACTTTCAGGTTTCGTAGATTCGAAAGTTACCGGGTTCACCTCGTATGCAGGGGACGCCGGGCGACCAGGGCCGATGGATTTCGTCGGCTTGGGGCGGATGTACCCACGTCGCACCAACTCAGTTAGAGCCGGGTCAATATCATCCGGCCGTGCATTTTCGATCAACTCGACTTCCAACTCACGCAACGGCTTCATCGCATCAGAGAACACAGCCGACTTTCGATTTCCGGGATCAAGCAGTATGGCAGTAAATAGATTGACCGGCTCAATCCAACCCGTTCTTGGCTCAACGACTACACGCCTTGCGATGCAAGCTGAACAGACCGCCAGCGATAACTGAGCGGCTAAGTCCGCAGGGGTTTGAGTAGCGTGAGATTCTGACTCAACCCAATCCCGCAGCACTGGCGGCAATACACAAGTCGGAAACTCGGGTAGCTCTATTGCATCGAATGGCATCAACTCGGGCCAAGCCTGTTGTTCCGGTTTCCAAATCGCAGTCGCTTCTACAATGGATTCCAGCTCGGTCTTGTTGCCACCAGCCGCTAACCAGTCGGTCAAGTCACCCTTGGGTGGCAAGTTTGGCAACTCGACAATCTTGATAGATGACGCGATGCCGTGAAGTAATTGAGCGACTTGTTGAGAATGCTTCCGACCAGGCTCATCGTTATCGGCGATAACTACGATGTGCCGGTCTCGAAGGTATGCTGCATGCTCAGCGGTCCACTTGCCAGCGCCTCCGGCGTTGCATGTTGCAATCAGACCGATCCGAGCTAGGTTATCGCAATCTTTCTCGCCCTCTGGAATGAAGACGGGTTCCGCTGGCTTAGCTAACAAATCGGGCAGTCGATAGGGTACGACACGCGAACCCTTCACGCTCCAAGTCCAACCGCCTTTGCCATCGGGCTTTCTTTGTCGAAAGTCTTTCGGCTCATAGCGAACCGCCTGGAACAGCAGTTCTCCCGTCGCATCCTTGTAATCGTAGGTTGCGACTATCCTAGCTTGGCGACTCAAAGATTCCTTATTACGAGACGCCGTGATTGTGTCAACGGGTGCAGCCGCCCGTTCTCCGTTCATGCCGAGCCGATCAGCGATCCATTTTGCCGCTTCACTATTCGTTGACTTCAACAACCAAGCGACGGTTGCGACACCATCGCCCGGTTTGATTGTCGAAGTTCTGTTGAAGCAATTTCGGCAGTACGCTGCCCCAGTGACTTTGACATCTTTGGTAGTGTTAAATCGATCTTCACCACCACACAATGGACAGGGATGCCCGCGTCCATCCAAGCAGCCCGCAGGCAAGCCCGCATCGATCAGAATGCCAGTCCATCGACCACGCGCAGTGGTTTTGATTTCATGAATCGAGAAGTTCATGCCTGGCCTCCCTTGCTCATATTACGGCAGTTGGGGCAGCCTCTAGATTCCCACTCTGATAGGTCCGCGATTGACCATCGCACTAATCGTCCGAATCGCGCTGGTCTAGGCGCTTTGCCCGCATCGACCAGTCGACGCCAGTGCCGCGAGGAAAATCGGTATCGCTGCCCACATTCAGCCTCATCCAGATACGCCGGTTGCACCGGCTTCAGTTCCTTTTTCATTTTCGCATTCATCTCCATCCGAGAGCAGCCCGCGACATGCAGGCTTATATAGGAGATGTGTTTTTGGAAGCTAAAAACGGAAACTGACTGGAGCCGTCAGCGGAAGACTACCCCTGCTTTTCTGAGTCCGAATTACTTTTTATTTATATATATTTTTTTTTGGTGGAAACTACTTATGATTTGATCAACTTGATGCAGTTTGTCTTCCAGGCTTTTAGACGACCGAACTATCGATGCTACTTTTTCAACAACTTCGCTGCCCACTCCGTCCGTAAGAAACGCGACAACCTTTAGCTCTTCAGTTAATTGAACCGTTTCTGATTGAGATTTTTGCGTGGTTCGGTGAGGCTCATCATTGGATTGTATTTTTTTGTTCTGATCTGATTCGATTACGAGCTTCTTTTGCTCAGTCGTCGTGCTCTCGGTCGTTTCGGCTTCAACTGCCTCATCCCCTACTGTTGGTGTCGGCTTCGCTTCAGCGTCGGCATCGCCGCTACCGCTCGGTTGTTTCAGTGTCGTTCGCTCGGGAACGGGATGAGACGACTCCGCTGGAGCTAGAGCTTCCTGCATTTCGTCAGCAGTATCAACAGATTCTTCGGCTTGCGGGGCAACAGGTCCCTTCCGTTCATACGCATCGACCGCGGCCTGCACCATCCAGTCGATATGGATGTACCGACCGTCAATCGGGTCCCGCCACTGTTTTCGGACATGCTCGATAAACGGACCTTCTGGCTCCAGAAAGTCGTATTCTGGCACGAGAAGAGTTGAGTGGTTGATGTCACACCAAAACAACGCAACGATTGCCGCAACACTCGCTTCTTTAAAAAGGACTGGTTCCCGATCGGCCACGAGCTTGTACTCCGGATCGTCCTTGAGCCCAGCGGATATGTCTCGGTAATTTTCCTAGCAGGTTTCGGCATGACCTAACGGGTCAAAATCCGCTGAATCGTCCGAATGGCGAAAGTCTCTGCCTTGAAGCTCTTTCAGCTCCTGATGAAACTTGTCACGTAGGCCTTCATGCTCATTGATTTGCTCGGTGTGAGAAAAGTGTCACCGTTCCCAAAGTGTGATCTGCTCCTTTACATACTGCCTAAACAAAGGATTCTCTACATAGGGTCGCAACTGCTCACGTGCGAGAGCGGCGACGAAATTGTTGTCTGTTTTGGTTGGGTTCTCCGGTTTCGATGACGGCAAGACCAAGCCACCATCGCTTTGGGTGTTCCCGTTCGAATTTGCCACAGTCTTCTGATTTATTCTCCGTTGACTAATGATCGCGTGTGCCTCGTCGTTCATTCGTACTGAGATTGCAGCATCTACCCCATCGTAAAGCGATTGAATGGACGAACTCAGTTCAGTTGTGATCTTTTTGCCTTGAAATACTGGGCGGAACTCCGCTTCCAGCATCTTCGCGGAATCTTCAAAACCAGCCTCATTCAAACAACGGACGGCCTTTTCTACGAGAGTCCGTTTTACCCGATGATTGTTTTTCAAGTATTGAAGGATGTCACGGACTGACCACCGAGCGGCGGAGAGTTTTTCAGCGTCAAACATATCTTGCCTTGCGTTTTTTTGCCCTGCTGAATAACAAATAAAGCGCGGCACGTCGAACGCAAGGCATTGAGAATCGACTAGCGGTTTCGAACCCGCCGCCGCGCAAAGATTATTCTATCGAGAAGGCCCCGTCCAATCTACGATCAACTAGGGTGCACTCTCCCTGGAGCGAGTGCTTTCCAGTCACGTCAGTCCACGTTCGTTGCGAATCCTGTGACTGCGCAAGGACCGCAAACGATCGGACGGTTCCCGAATCGATCAACAGCTTCTGATCGAGGTGTATACGACGAGCGTTTTCAGGAGAAGTACGGCTACTGGAGGCCAATCGTCGAGCAGTCGGTGGCAGCCTTTCTGAAGTGCGGCGATCTGCAAGAAGGCTTTGCCCGAGTTCGCTGCCACGACTGCAACCATGAGATGTTCGTCGCCTTCTCCTGCAAGCAACGTTGCACGTGTCCCTCGTGCCACCAGAAGCGGACGTTGCTGACCTCGCTGCATGTTGCCGAAGATGGCGTCTCGCGCGCCCGCGCCCGAGGATTCTAATCGAAATCACTGGAAAAGCCCATATCCTCACGTACCCCTACCGCTCGCAGCAATGCCGTTGATAGGCTATTTGTCGCAACCCCCAGAAGTGTTTGTTTGTTTTGACTCGACGGGCTGAATGATCAATTCACGCTTTGCC
>JAYTVL010000322.1:0-1609 GCA_043744075.1 Pirellula sp.
CCAGCGGGCCTGGCGGCCAGAATCGAAACAAGGTGGAGACCAGCGTTCAAATCGAATTCGTTCCAGCTGGTATCATCGCATCGGCCAGTGAGCGTCGCACTCAAAACGAGAATCGCAAAGTCGCCATTCAGCGACTGCGATGCAAGCTTGCCGTGGAGCTTCGTCCCGCATCTGGAGCAGCGTCGACAGCGCAAGTCTCAGACGGGAAATCAACCTCCGAAACTTGGCAACGTTATTGTCGAAATGGAAGAATCGACATTGCGGAATCGAATAACGATTGGCCCGCAATTCTTGCTGAGGTCATCGCCTTGATGTGCCTTTGCGATTGGAACATCAGCAGCGTCGCTATGAAGCTTGGCACCAGTTCCTCACAGTTGGTAAAACTCCTAAAAAAGCATTCGCCAGCATTTTCTCTATTCAATCAGGAAAGAAAAACGCGAGGCCAGCGACCATTGGATTGATCGTCGTGGTTACACGTTCGAGCAGTTCCCTCCGCATGACTAAATCCGAATAATTCTCCCTTGCCCCTCCATACGAATTTGCCAAAAAGCAGCGTTTTGACAAATTGGCATCGGATCGATTAGAATTTGGTTAGGAGAAAATCAGATGATAACCCATTCAATACAGTCAGAACTACAAGAGTTCGTTCGATTCGCGTCTCGACATGTAGAACAGGGTGCGGACTTTTCGTCCGTCGAAGAACTGGTAAAGCGTTGGCGTCAAAATTCCGAATACGCTGAAGCGGTCGCCGATGTGCGACAAGGAATCTTAGACGAGGCCGAATGCAAATCCCAACTATTATCGGATGCGTTTGCGGAAGTACGAAAAAAGTTAGGAATTGCCGATTGATTCGCGTCGTCAGAATACTCCCACGAGCGACTGTTCAACTCTATGAATCAGCGTCATGGTGGGGTACACGAACAGAAGCGCGCACCTACCCAGCATCCACACATGGAGCCGATGGCACCAAGAGTCATGAACACAAGCCTTGGTGAACCAATAATCAACGCTGGGATTGTCGTAAGCACTAACGATCCGATGACAGTAGAGGCAATAACGCATGGCCAATATCCAAGTCGAGCGATGAACATGAGAAACGCGACGATTGCGAAGGCGATCAGCCAGGTTGAAAGTGCAAATGTATTCACGCCCGCTCCAAAGCTCGAATGCCTCAAGTTCTTATGACCTTGTTGTCTTTCGACGAACGCTTGGGATCCGCTAGCCCGAGCAAGTAAAGTCATTCCGAATTTGGCCGGTCGATCGAGGGCTTAGCTGCATCCCTTGGTTCGCTCAGACCGTGCTTCCATTCCGTAGGTCGAGCATAGTCAAACACAACGAATCGATTACATCTCGATCCTGTCAGAGACCGTCTCCGACATGATAACCTACCTGACCTAAGAATGCACAGCGTGAGTTGAGAATGTAGGGATGGATGGCGACGAGCGAATCCATCCCGATCCATCGTAAGACTGGCTCACGCGAAGACGCAAAGACGCAAAGTAAAGCAACGCATGTACACGGATCCACACGGATGGAAGAGATCGTCGCTAGATATTCGTGTCATTCGAGCTATTCGTGGTCAAAGTACCGGTCGCAACAAATCGGCCTT
>JAYTVL010000323.1:0-5095 GCA_043744075.1 Pirellula sp.
AGTGGAACAAGAAAGGCCCTCAGCACCGAAAAATAAAACCGCTTTCCAAAACCTTTACGCAGGCGGTAGTTATGAAAACATGAACGGTATTGTGTTTAACCCTGTTTAACCCGCGCAGCGTCTGGTCGGAAACGCCGAAATAGAAGCTGAAGCTGAAAACATTGTCGACGGCCCACATCCATCGCCCGTTTTCTCCTCAAATTCTCCTCGACATATTGGGCTTGCAAATTGGTCGACAGAGAAGATTCGGACCTGGAGGGTGAATACGCATTTTAGATCGACGCTAAGACCAACGCAATTACCGGAGTAGCCACATCGAGCCACAATAGGCTTCCTGCGTCGTCGATGGTATCAACTTCGGACAATTCAAGAATCTTTTGTTGATGAAAACGGCTCATTTCCGTTTTTCGTAGAATAGACCCCAGTTTCCCTAATCGGCAAATTCCGTAAGGTCGATACGTTACGCATGCTGTTTTCCCATCCTGCACGGCTCCCGTTAGGTTTGCGGTCAATTTATTTGCTAGCGTTTTTCGCATTCGTCACTATGAATTGCTTCGGTTGCTCGCTGGGGCCGCTCAGCTACACTCCATTGGACGACGAAGAATTTACGCGCAGACTCTTTTCGCCGATCTCGCTCGAGGGAGCTGCATACCTTTCAACGACTACTTGGCCCATTTCAACCGTTTTTCGATTGTATCTGGAAAACCTTAATTGAGTTTCAAACGCCGAGACAGCCAGCTGGCCAACGCCAGCCGAGCCACCTGATTATGCGGCCTTCTTGGAAGGGGATCAGGCACTTCAGCGCTTGCAAGATCGAAAACTGATCACACTCTTCACCGAAGATCGTGAGGAATCCGTTTCCAGTACGTTTGCACCCAATGAAAACAATATCAAGAACACACTCGAATCGGTACAAAACAAACTTGAGCTAAAAGCTTTCAAGGAAGGCGTCAGTCTGATTCGCCGACAAAAACAACCAGTCCTACGGGTCGACCCTACCATCGATAAAGACGATGATTGGTTGGTTTTCTGCAATGCATTTAAGCTTAATTCAAACCTCAGAACGTTCGATCTGACGGCTGAGAAACTAGATCCATTTTTGAAGGACATGCCTTCAACAGGATTAGAGACTCTTGATTTGGAAACACGTTCGTTACTCCAGGTGCTTTTCTTTGTCGCCCAGGGAGTCGATGTACCCCGAGAACACTTGGCGAGCGGCGTCGCGCCTCGAACAAACGATTTCAATAGAGGACTCTCAACGCTCCAATCTTGACGCTTCCGCTCGGCGGATGACGAAGTGTCCGAAATTGTGACTTCGGTGGTTGAGTTTGGCTGAGTTGAAGTTCATCCCCACTGACCAGAAAAAACAATGAGGATTGCATGCTTGGAAAACTGCTATTGCCGGAAGTTCGAGATCTCATTGCCAGCGGTGATGAAAAAACGTTGAGCGAAATCTTAAACCGTTGGTCGCCTGCCGACGTTGTCGAGCTATTTGATGCGCTTTCGGACGAAGAAGATCTCGCAGGCATGAAGATGATGTCGGGCCCACAACGTGCGCGCGTCTTTGAGTACCTTGACCGTCGTTCGCAAAAGCACCTTCTTGGAGCACTGCCACCCGAATCAGTTCGATCGTTACTAAACGAAATTGCCGACGACGATCGAACCGCCATACTCGAAGAACTTTCAGAGATTGAGCAAGAGCGACTACTGAATCTTTTGTCGGACGAACAACGGAGTATAGCAGAATCACTGCTAACCTACCCCGAGAATAGTGTTGGTAGATTGATGACCCCGCACTTTGTGGCCGTGCTTCCACATTGGACGGTGCAACACGTGTTGGACCATATTCGACAACATGGGCAGGACAGCGAAACACTTAATGTGGTTTACATCGTCGATCATGATCACAAATTGATCGACGATCTCAGAATTCGCAAGGTACTGCTTGCAAAGCCCTCGCAGTACTTGTCCGAAATCCTAGACCACAATTTCGTTTCATTAAAAGTCAATGACCCAAAACGCGAAGCTGTCGAAGTATTCAGGCAATATGACCGCAGTGCTTTACCTGTCGTCGACGAAGATGGGAAACTGTTAGGAGTCGTCACGATCGACGACGTCATCGACGTTGCAGAAGAGTCTGCAACAGCGGACATGCAGAAACTCGGTGGTCTCGAGGCACTGAATGAACCTTACGATACAACGCCGCTAGTAACGATGATTCGCAAACGGGCTGTTTGGTTGGTCGTTTTGTTCCTAGGCGAAATGCTAACTGCGACTGCAATGGGATTTTTCGAGGTCGAGATTGAGAAAGCAGTCGTGCTTGCATTATTTGTTCCGCTCATCATTTCAAGTGGTGGAAACTCTGGATCGCAAGCCGCGACACTTATCGTAAGAGCGCTGGCACTCGGCGAAGTAAGACTGCGAGACTGGTTTCGGGTATTCCGCCGCGAAGTGTTATCTGGCCTCGCTTTAGGTTGCACACTTGGATTGATAGGCTTTTCACGCATCGCACTTTGGACAACGTTTACAGATATCTATGGGCCGCATTGGTTTCTGGTCGGACTGACGGTGGGAATCTCCCTGGTCGGAATCGTACTATGGGGAACTATTGCTGGTGCGATGCTTCCCTTTGCTTTGAAGAGACTCGGTTTGGACCCTGCAACATCTTCTGCTCCGTTGGTAGCAACTCTCGTAGATGTGACAGGTCTCGTGATCTACTTCAGCGTAGCCATCGTTCTGCTGAGAGGAACGTTACTGTAGCTCTATGTGTGACTTTGCTGGTTTTATGGGTTGCTACTCCTATTGCGATTGAAGTGCATAGCCCAAGGCAGATCGTTCGATACAATCGGAACCTTTACGTGACTTAATCATCGTTCGATCGTATTCGTCGGCACCACCTTAATGCGCTGGGGCGGTTCTCGCAGAGAAAATCCATTTCAATTCCGGCTGACATGATGCAACATTCTGACAAATTGCCACGCATTTGCGGAATGCCGTCAATGGCTGGCAATACGCTGTGGATTCTGATTGTTGCATCTTGCTGTGCGTTGAACGGTTGCAAGAGTTCAAAAGTCAATCAGCTACGAAATGATCATTCAAGCTATCATTCCACATCGATTGCATTTAGTCCTACTAAAAAAAACGCTGATAGACTACCACAGAAGCAAGTATCGACAACGCAATTTAATGAAGTCGATGATGTTCAGCCTGCGTCCTTCACGGTCAACGAATCAAATGGCGTGCAAGTCAGGTCGAGTGAAAATGACCAAGACAATAATTTTTCCTCTCTCCAATTGAAGGATGATAATAAAATCGCGCCTTTAACCGGAATTGTTGAAGTGGTGCAGCCTCTGCGAGACCTGGATTTGCCTCGCAAAAATCTTGTCGATCAAGACAAAAGAACTCGTATAACGTCGGGCCAAAACGTAACTTTAAATCAAGTGATTTTTGCTAGTCTAAATGGCCATCCGGTCATCGCGGCGGAGATGGAAGTGATTCGTAAGGGTCGCGCCGATTACCTTACATCAACGCTGTTTCCAAATCCCCAATTGTTTACGGACGTTCAGCTTATACCTCTGACACGACCATTCACTGTCGATCGACAAGGCGGACCGCCTCAACAGGATGTGGTACTTACCTATCCGATCGACTGGTATCTATTCGGCAAGCGCTCGGCAGCAATGATCAGTGCGCAAAATGGAGTTCGCGTCACTCAAGCCGAATTCGAAAATTTTATTCGACTTCGTATCGCGGAAGCAGCGTCGGTATATTACACAACTATTGAAGCGAAGCTGCTCTTCGAACTAGCTGTCGAAAACGTAGAGAACTTAGAACGCCTCGAGGCGGTCACAAAACAAGCAGTGCTAAACGGTGGGCGTCCCGCGATTGAGGCAAACCGAATTCGACTCGACCTTATCGCAGCCGAACAACGGAGGCGGACGGCTGAAGCAACTGCAAAATCAGCTTTGGCTCGCCTGCGTGCCATCATGGCGATTGACAATAGCAAACTCGATGTCTCACCTGCCGGCGACCTTGGAAAAACTTTTGATGCCAACATTCTCGGTATTGATGAGGCTTTCGGACTAGCCCAACAATCGCGCCCCGACATCAATTCAATCCAGTGGCAAGTTGCGAAGGCAAGTTCAGATATTGTTATTCAGCAACGCGCAGCCCGCGCAACAGTCGCCCCTTCGATTGGTTACACCCATCAGTACCAAGAAAAGGCCATTGGTTTCCCTGACGCGAACTCCTGGAGTGCTGCCCTTGCCATGGGACTTCCGGTCTATGATCGCAATCAGGGAAATATCTCCAAAGCCACTGCTGAACAGCGACGACTGCAATATCAGCTAGGTGCAGCGTTACTCGATTTGAGGGCCGAAGTCACGCAAGCGGTGGCAGAGCTTTCGGCAGCCCAATTGAATGCACAATCAGTCGCCAACGAGCAAATTGAACTTGCCTCGAAGGTCCGAGACATCGTCGTCGATGCTTACAAATCGGGCGGACGCCCGCTAATCGACGTCCTTGACGCCCAGCGAAACTTCCGGGAGATTTACGGTCTTTATATCACTTCCCGAGCTGAATATTGGCGAACTCTTTACCGCTTCTACTCGGTAATTGGACGACAGGTACAAACAGATGTGTGATCTAGCGTGGTAGAAAATCAGAATTCACCGAAAGCCAAATCAAAGTTTCGATGGAAGCAGATTTGGTCGGTTTCACAACTGTTAGTCTCCATCGTGTTGGTGCTGACGTTGTTGATATGGTTGGTTTGGTCTCCTTCGTCGAATGACGATGAGAAGTCCAACGCTACTGTGCTGAAGCCGCATTTGCCGGTTGAGGTGACGGGTCATCTAACTCTTTTGCTTGATTCGGACTCACTTCTCGGAAAAAAACTTACTATCGAAACGATCCAGCCAGTTACGGTTAGTGAGCCTCTCATGCAAGTGACCGGCCGTGTGATAGCAAGTCGCCGTCCGGCTGGCAATGGGAAAAAGGATTACTGGCAATTCAACTCAGGCGAACTATTAGATACTTTTGCGGCATGGGAGAAAGCGACGGCTGATATCAGCTTCAACGAGACTCAACTTGCTCAGAT
>JAYTVL010000324.1:0-19050 GCA_043744075.1 Pirellula sp.
ACGGTAGCCACTAATCTCACGAATTTTCACGAATGGAACAGGCTCTGCGGAGGTTATGGGCTGCGATTGTTATTTCATCGCGGATTCGATTTGACTTCGCAGGTTGCTCGGAATTTGATTAATCAAATGAGGATGCGACTCTATGAGGCGGACGATGTCGAGCAGATCTTTTTGACGCTTACTACCGCGTCTTGTGGTATCCGAAAAGGCCGCTAACTTGCCTGTCAAGGTATCTTCGAGCGAAGCTACTTTCATCGAGATCCCGTGGACTTCGGCAATTACCGATGAACCGGGGAAAAATCGATATAACGCGTCTGTACTAATCTGGACACTGACTTTGGATTGTCCCTTCAAATTGATGGACCACTCGAATCGCTGCGATTGAAAGCCAGCTTGCTCTAACGCTTGAACACATCGCTCCACGTCACACGCACCGATCACAATGTCCACGTCCGCCGTTGCCATAGGCTCCGCCGCCCAATGGTTGACCGCCAATCCACCAATCATGCACCAAGCCGCTCGTGACTGATTGAGAACCTCCACGAGCTTTTCAACATCGTTGCCTCCGCCAAGAGTTTGCCAGTCAAAAAATTGACGCTCATTCATTGCTCGTTGTGGACTTCGCGAATGAAGGCTTCAATTCTCGTCTGGGCTGTTCGGCCACTTCGTTGGAGTCACTAAAAATCTGAGTGATTCGCTCCCTCGCTGCACATGCCGAGTCTTGTAAAACGCAAGCGTCGGGCAATAGTTCTTGATGAAGGATTTCTAGGCCGATTTGGTCCATCGTTGACCTTGCGACACGATCTTGTCTTTTAAACGCGGTTAGAGGTTAGCAGTTCGGTTGCCTTTGCTTGGCCACGTTGTTGAAGGAGCGAAAGTGGCATGGGGAGTGGAGAGTGTGGATTAGCCATGAAACCTAAACGATCCACCGGGCAAGCCTGTGGGATTCTAAAATATTGAGCGGCGTCGAACTATGTCCTTGCCTCCAACATGTATTTTTCAGATTACTCCTGCAGCTCCAAATTCAACCGCAGTTGCTCGCCTACAGTCATGCGGGGCTCACAAAGACACGGTTGGCGCGGACTTCGATCCTGTGGGTGACGCTAGCCGGTGGCCTTACCACCCTTTTCGCTCTGGTCCCTAGCTTACGCTTCGGGTTGTGTTTGCGCTTTGGATTATTGAACAATGTAACACAACAACTGCATGTCGCAATTCTCGACATGGAATGTTGAACTACTTTCCCTCTAACAAACCAATGCGTCCGCGAGGAACTCGGGCTTGTTCCTCGCGGACGCATTCTATGTGGTCATTATACGAATTTACCATAGACAATCTTGCATATAGCTGGTAGGCGATCGCTGAATCGTTCGAACGACTGGTCGCCCCACCCTACTATCTTCCCTCGCGCATCGCCACCGTTTTAATGGTTCTCATGATCAAATACAGGTCTAACCAGATACACCAGTTCCGAATGTAGTACATATCCCAATAAATCCGAAGCTCGTACACCCCACTATTGCGACACCTTACCTGCCACAAGCCCGTTAGACCGGGCCGAACCGTTTTGTAGGCCTCAAATTCCTCGGGGTATTGGTGTACATAGCTCGCATCGTAAGTGGGCGAATCCACGATCGGTCGCGGTCCCACCAAACTCATGTCGCCTAGCAAGATATTCCACAACTGTGGCAATTCGTCAAAGCTGGTTGCCCGCAAAAATTTGCCAATCGTTGTAACACGCGGATCATTCCTTAATTTGTGTGTTTCATTCCATTCCCAACGGGCCGCGGGATTGTTTGACAGGTATTTTTCCAAGAACTGATCGGCGTTCTGCTGCATCGAACGGAATTTCCAAGCCTGGAACTCGCGACCACCATAGCCAATACGTCGCTGCGAGTAAAAGATCGGTCCTCGGGAACTGAGTCGTACCAGCAAACAAATACTGGCCAGGAATGGAAACCCAACCACCAATGCCATCGCTGTCAAAATAAGGTCCAGAGCTCGTTTGGCCGCCAGTTGGACAGAACTGGGATGTGCACCTCCAAAACGCAACCCCGTTGACGAACCAATGCAAAACATCTGGTCCCATATACTCATGTCCATTTGACTGGACGATAGCAGGATGCGATTCGGAATCGCGGCCAACGATTGGTCGAGAATCGGGGCCATTTCTCGATTGGCACATGGCGAAACAATCACCCAAGTAACCCCAAGTTTGACTGCAACCTCATCGGCATTTCTTATGTCATAAATCGGCAAATTGGCCGGGTTGGACAATTTGTCCGTTGCCCAATATTGACTTGGATCCAACAGCAACCCTACTGGCCGAAACCCTTGCTCGATCTCGTATTGCATCCGGCGATACAACTCTAGGCCTCGCTTTGGTTCTGCAACAATCAAGGTGGGTGAACCCCACCATGAACAATGCTTGGCAATTTGTCTGGCAGCAAAGCGGGTCGACATAATCATCGGCAGACTGACCGCAAAGGCGGCCACAGCCACGAGCAAGTAGAAGACCTTCATGTCAGGAAAACAAAACCAGCCAATGCCACCGAAAACGAACAAAGTTGAAAGCAACGCTCTCGCCAATTGTCGAAACTCGACAACGGATCCGAGTCCCAACCCAGGGTAAAGCCCGGCCAAATTGGCAATGGGCAAAATGACTAAAGATATGAAAAAGGCAGTTCGGTTCTCGACTTGCATGGTTGACACCCCAATCAACCGTTCAACGGCAGCCGATGTCAGGAACAAACAAACATAAAGCGAAAAGAAGTCCGCAATGGCAAGCGGTGTGGCGGTTAGAAAAGATTGAGCCGCAGATCGATTGGCAAGCTGCGTTGCCGTTTGATTCGAGCGCGAGTTGGTCGTGCAAAACTTATTAAGCATTTCGGCAGCTTGCCGATCGACCGTTTCCAAGGTTTGATAACGCTGGAATTCCTTGTCCGGGTGGGTGTCAAAACCAACAGTCTTAGAGTTTTCGACAACGGTAGACATACGGCACGAACCCTATTCGCGGAAAAAACTATGTACGCGATTCAACCGTACCTAGCTTAAACAGAAATTCGCTTGGGTCAATAACTAAACATGTCAGGAAAGTGATAATAGTGGCAGCATGGACCATTGTGCGACTTTCGCACACGTTAAGCCTATTTTAAAGGTGTGGTTTTCCCGCATGCTTCCATTGAATTATTTTGGGCGAATTTTGCAGAACCGAACAAGCCAACGCTGTTTTCGCAAGCAACGCGGGCTCAGATTCTTCTCAAAAAGGATACGAATGGTCCAAGTTGGAAGGATTGTGAAATTGCGGGTGCTTTCGATTGTCGAGTTCGGACGGTTGAGGAAGTTCGGAAGCGACTAGTTGAGCGATGGTTTGACGAGGCACTTAACGGGGCAAATATTGAAAAACCGGCTCCGAAACTGTTCGACGGAAAGCAATACGTTCAGTTGATTGCAATGCGTTTAGGGCGTCCGCTAGCAGGCTATGCCAGAGCCATAAACCATCCACCAGTTCTGCAGACGAGGCAAAAGTAAAAGAGGATTTTTCTATTGCTACTTTTTTTACGGAGATTACGATTGAGCATTCGACTCTCATCAAACTAATCGAAGGACCAATCAATGCATCGTATTCTTTTTGCTTTCTTGTCCATCATCGCAATTGCGACCTCAGCCCAAGCCAGCTTCGTTAGTGAATACTACGCGCCGGGCACACCGTTATCCGGTGGCTTCGTAATTGGACCAACCTCGCCAGGAAAGTGGGGCACCCCCGGGTTTGGGACACCTGGCGGTGTTGTCACGTGGAGTCTAATGGCGACCGGGATAACCACTGACGGAGGCCTTACTACCACCGCTCTGTCAGCATTCATGCCAGCTGGATTCCATGATGAAATCGTGTCTGCTTTCGCCGCCTGGTCAAATGTGGCTAATATTTCGTTCTTGGAAGTGCCCGACAGTGGGCTTGGGTTCGATGCGGCCGGGGCCGGAGGCGATATTCGGATTGGCGGGCATGTTTTCGATGGGAGCGGGGGTGTACTGGCCCACGGTTTTTTCCCTCCTGCAAACGGTGTCACGGCAGCAGGAGACATTCACTTTGATAAAGCCGATACATGGAAGATCGGGTTCAGTGGGCCGGGGTTTAGCATCTTCCAGGTAGCGGCCCATGAGATTGGTCACGCAATCGGCCTGGACCACACCTTGGTTGCCGGATCGCTGATGAATGCGTTTTACACCGAGGCGTTCGTTGGCCCACAGGCTGATGACATCGCAGGTGCACAGGCCATCTACGGACCCGCCGTCACCGTCCCCGCTCCCGGCGCGATGTTGCTGGCACTAATTGGGCTGCCGTTCTTCGGACTCCGCGGTTTTTTTCGCCGTCGGCACGCAATTTATGAGTGAGTCTTAATAGTGATAGGTCACAGGATGTTCCCTGGAACAGCGGCTCATCAGGAATTGCAGTGCGAATGGGATTGAATCTCATGGTACTATGGCCATAGGATGCTCGAATGAAGTCTGCTAATACTTCGATGCCATCACCAAATCCAAGGCCACGAATTGCGTTAATTAGCTCGTCCACATCAACTTTATCCACGAGCTTTTTAGTTGTCTGCTTTACCTGCGAGCCACGATCAAGCAAACAGAGCATCTCGCGATTAGGATAGAGTCGAATATGATTCTCGCCATTATTTCTTGGCTGCTTCGGTAGCTTCGCGAAGTATTCCTAAACAGTTGAGGACAACTGTTTTTCTCTGAAAAACCTTTGCTTTTCCAATTCAGAACGTCTGACGGCCTATTATTCGATCGAGCCAATCGTAGGCTGCGGCGCGTTCCGACTTGGGGAAGTCATGCGGCGCGTTCGGCGTCGAAAGTATGAGTGGACTGACAATCGGTTTAGCCTGTTCAGTCGTGAAAAGTGCGTACACTTCCTCAGCCTTGGCGAACGCTTTGCGTACTCCGCCGACATCGAAATTGTCGTCGTTGATCGGCGAGTTGGAATAGAATCCGCGAGGAGCGACCGCCGCTAGGATTTCATAGAAATCGAATGGGACCTTGTCCGCGTTGTTCTCGTACACATCGCGTATGCGTGGCATGTAACGGTCGCTTGTCCAGCCCGCTAACTTGCCCTTGTAGTAGTCGTGGAACGGCGTAAAACCGCAACTGGACACGATCGCCTTCAAGCGTTCGTCAAATACTGCCGTAAAGAGACAATTGTGACCACCCAACGAATGGCCGATGGCACCTATGCGGTTCTTGTCAACTTGGGACATTGATTCAAGCAGATCGACTGCTCGAATGTTGTTCCAAATCGCCTTCATCGAACCGCTCGCGTAGTGTGCTCCCTGGGTTTTGAAATCGTATGGGTATTCGCCGAAGGATGGATAATCTGGTACAAGGCACAAATAGCCTCGCTCAGCAAGTTCGTGCGCGTAGTGCAACGATGTGCTTCCGCCTAACCCAGCGGGCTCGTCTTTGCCAATTTTCGTAGTTTGATGCAGGCAAAGCATCGCCGCGGTTTTTCCGTCAGCCTGTAATTCGTTCGGGATCAACAACCACGCAGGTACCCGATCGCCGGGCTCAGGAGTGAACATAATCTTCTGTCGTCGGTACTTTGCTAATGGTTCCTCTGAGACGACTACTACGTCAAACGGAACTCGCCGAGATGGGTCAGGTAACGGTCCCATCACGAGTTGCATGTTGGCTCGGATGTGCGACACCCTCTCAGCCCAATCGGCTTTTGTTTTGACAGGCCGTTCACTGCCGGCTGCATCGCGCACAACGAGCAAGTGCGAATGATCCGGGTATTCGAAAGTGACCGGGCCCGATTTGCTAACTATGGATTGAAGCCACGTTTGCAATTGCTCTCGCGTTTTACTTGGCCTAAGAATCCATGCATCGTTATGATTCCGAAAACCGGTCGAAGCAAAAGTCAAGTTCGCATTGAGTGCTTGTTCCCCAAGGTAGCGTCGTGTGTCCTCGATTTGGTTTTTTTCTCCGCAGATGAATTGGGGTCTGCCATTCAATCGCTTAAATCGCAGTGTCGCGGATGCCGCGTCGCTATTTGGGTATGGCCAAATGCGGACACCATCGTAGTGGCTGTACGGCACAAAGGCTCGCCACAACTTGGCGGTCCTTTCATCGTACAGCCCCAGAAAGTTACAGGCGATCGCGCCGCGTGAAAAACCGCAGAGGACGACTTGCGACGAGTCACCTCCAAAATGATCACATGTATCCGCGATTGCGGCGTGCAAGTAGTCAAGCGTCGGAGTTGGATCGTAGTTGGGAGCGTCGCCCCACCACTTGATCGTAACGTCGGTGCCCGCCGCGTTAAGGAATGGGAGGCAAATCCAAATGGCGTCATGACCGTTCGACAAACCGTATCCAAAACAACTGTCCTCGGGTCGTCCGCTGCTGGTATCACCCAATGCGTCGCGGTATGCACCGTTGCCTGAGTACTCAACGATGACCGGCAACTTCTTTGCAGCAGCCCATTCAGGCGGCAAATAAAGCGAATGGTAGACTTTCTCGCGATTCCATCCTTCTATGTTGCGGCGAACTCGCAGCCCCGTCTTTGGTTCCAAATCAACCATCGCTGGCACAACGAGGTCGGCGGCCACCGATCGTATGTCGGGCATCTCCGAAATCTGTGCGAAGCATCTCGCGCCAATGCAGCCAATCGAAAGGAATATCAAAAATGCTGTCGAATAGATCAGTTTATCGATCTTCATAAGTTCCCCCTTGTTTGCAACTTGTTTAACCCTGTTTAACCCGCAAAGCGGCAGTCGGGCCAGTGTCCCATCCAATATAACCAGGAATGGGACGCAATTTCACGCCGCCCGCGACCTCCGCCACCGCTACCGCTCCGATCAACTAAAGAAATACTTGAATTCGCCGAAGCGAATGGCTAACATAAAGATTTGACGGAGTCAGCTTGAATTGCACTGGATGCATGTTCCAAAGAGCTTTTAAGACATGGAACTCGGCAAAATGTTGACTTGGATTAAGACGAGTGTTTCAATTCAGCGGTTGCGATGGTGGCTTCGATCAAATACCACATTCGTTTCTTCGTGCAGAATATGCACCAAGCAGTATGGTCGTCCGCATACCTATCGAGCTACTGTAGTGCAAACATGCCATAATCTCTTTGATGCCGAAACGTTTGCAGAGGGTGTTGTGCAAAAATGGTTGAACCAAAATGAATCCAGCTTCGAAAGCGAACCCAAACTAAAATGGCGAAAAGGACACCCAATTACAATCAACACGCTTGAGTTTGAAAGCGAAACAGTAGTCCGATTGTTGGAGGAGTTGCGCAAACAGAATTGCCGAGAGTGCTCGGTCATCGAAGAGCTGATCGTAGAGCCGGACGAATAGTGCTCATTTTCCTTTGGTCCTTCAAAGCAATCCTCCAGAAGCAATCTTCCTGGGATCGGCTGGTGCCGTCTCTGCATTTCAGTAGAAAATAGGTATAATATCTTGTATACCAAAAAGTGAACAAGTTGGTTTTTAATGGGCGTCGATCATACGTCGGGCTGAACCGGACGCTAGCGCGTTGCGGCTGATTAGCCGAAGGGCGCTAGCCCACGGTTTGCGGCCCATGTTGTGATCGTTGCCTTTTTAATGCCAGCATGCTTTTTACGACAAAGGAAGTCTTGAACATGGCGTTTGAAAAGTCGACGGAAGCTCTTCTACCAGAAAAAGGATTCTACGCTCGCGTCGTCGGAAGCTTCGGCAGTACATTGATCATCGTCGCATTCTCGCTGCTGCTGGGGAGCGCCGGGTACGCTTATTTTGGTGAGTTAGAATGGGCGGACGCAATCCTAAATGCGGCCATGATTTTGACGGGCATGGGCCCTGTTGATCGCATGCCTACGACTGCTGGGAAACTCTTTGCAACGTTCTACGCACTTTACAGCGGCATCGCATTCTTGTCGATGATGGCCATTGTCATTGCACCGATACTGCATCGTTTCTTGCATCGCTTTCATTTAGAAGAGGACTAACACAATATGTCGTCGAAACCGAATCCAATCGAATGCGAAGCGCTCAGAAATTCGATAAGTATGACTCTCTCTTTTTTTTCATTGTTTGCTTGGCTGCTCACAGCATCTAGTATTGCGGCCGATGAACCCACGACTAGCGATGTCCCTTATGGTTCGGTTGGGGACATTTCCTTGCTACTCGATTTTTACGAGCCAACAAAGCGACTTCCGGAGCGTCCGTTAATTGTTTGGGTCCACGGTGGCGCTTGGCGGTCCGGAACGAAGGCCGGAGTTCCAATCGCCAAACTCCGCGAGCAAGGATTTGCAATAGCGAGCGTAGAATATCGGCTTTCACCCGTCGCAAAGTTTCCTGCGCAGATTCACGACATCAAATCAGCGATCCGATTCTTACGATCTAATGCGGATCGTTTCAGCGTTGATGCAGACCGTTTCGTCCTCGCGGGCTCGTCCGCTGGTGGGCATCTTGCGGTGTTGACAGCTGTCTCTGATGGGGCGCCTGAGCTGAGCGGCAATCTTCAAACCGATGAAAAGATCAGTTCGAGCGTGCAAGCGGTCGTCTCGTTTTATGGTGCGGGCAATCTCCAAACCATCCTTGCGCAATCTACGCCCTTTGGACTCGGCGTGCGTGTACCGGCACTCGAATTGTTTCTGGGTGGATTACCGGATAAGGAGCCGACGCTTGCTCGTTTGGCAAGCCCGGTTGAGCACATTGATGCTCGTGACCCGCCGCTATGGTTGTTTCATGGCGATCAAGATCCGCAGATGCCGATCAATCAATCGCACGAACTTGTCGGGGCATACAAGAAGCTAGGTTTGCCAGTGCAGTTTGAAGTAATCTACGGTGGGAAGCATGGGGGATCCGGATTCTTCACAAATGATCAACTGCAGCGCCTGGGCGATGAGTTGCTTGGGTCATTAAGGCGAGTGGAGCGGTGAACGCTTGGCTAGGGTCCGGCTTGTTGGCTAACAATGTTTCATGGCTGCCACTCGCCTAACGAGATGAAGCTGATGCCGACTGAACTCGGAATTGCTTTGGGGTCATTCCCGTCGATAAGGCAAACGTTCGACAAAACGAGGGCGATGAATGGAATCCACAAAGACTTGCAATCGTTTGGACAGCTTCATCTGTTTCTCGGAGAAGCCTTTTTGCTTTCTCAATCCGAACCTTGCGAAGTTGCTCCATCGGAGGACGGACGTAGTATTCGCGGAAAGCCTTCTCAAGTCCGCTGCGCGACATTCCAACGTGCCGCAGAACATCGAGCATACTGATCGGCTGGCTTGAATGCTCTTGAATAAACCTCAGCGCCACCGCAACTTTAGGATGTTCTACGACGATGCTATCGGTGCTTCGGCGCTCGACTACTCCAGCTGGGGTTATATAGATCGGTAGGTTTGGCACGCTCTCCCCGCAAATGAGGCGTTCGAGTAATGCTGCGCCTTCATATCCAACCTGTTCTAAACGATTGTCGATGCTCGACAATGGTACTCGAAGACAGTCGCAGATAAACTCGGTATTGTCTACCCCCAGCACAGCGACCTGCTCAGGTACTTTGATATCGGCTGAAACGCATGCTTCGATCACTTCGACCGCTTCGGAATCACGCGCGAAGACTGCAAGCGGTTTCGGAAGCTCGGTTAATTTTCGCACTAACCATTCATGTCGATTCTCACGCGTATCGGACTGCTTCTTGCGATCGCGTTGCCACGAAAGAACATTGCATTGAAGGCCCTTCGTTTCAATTCGCTCCCTAAAACAAATGCTTCGACGACGACTCACGCCAAGATCCCAACGTTGGACAAAAGCGAAGTGTCGATACCCGCGATTGAGAAAATAGTCTGCAGCCATTCGAGCGATTTCCGCATTGTCCATCGTTACGCGCGGCAATACGATCTCCGGACGGCTTTCGGCCAGATCGACTATCGGAACCTTCAGGTGTTTGAGATCGCGCCAAAGATTTTGCCGGGCACCGAGCAAGGTTAATATCCCGTCACCCTTCCAATGTTTTGGCACTGGATCATCAAAGTCCGCGGTCAAATGCCAATGATGATCGCGTGCAAACCGAGCCACTCCTCGATGGATTTCTGGATAGTACCACCCCAGCGCGAGTAAAATATTGCGATCAACGGTTTTCGGCGGTCGAGCCACGTTTGCCTGGTAGCGAAAAAGACAATAAAGATATTCAATATAACACTTTACGCTACTGCGCGCACAAATACAATTGCCAATACAGATGGGAACTCGTCATCTGGATCGATTGCCTTTGAACTCTCCCAAAGGAGAAAAAAAATGAAAGAGATGCGGTGGATTCGTCGGTCTGGTTTTACGCTGGTTGAATTGCTGGTCGTCATTGCGATCATAGGTATTTTGGTGGGATTGCTGTTGCCAGCGGTACAGGCTGCGCGCGAGGCTGCACGAAGAATGCAGTGTTCTAATAACTTAAAGCAAATTGGGCTGGCTATTCATAACTACGATAGCGCCATCAAGCAGCTTCCGATGTGCTATGGTATCGGTCCTAGTGGGACTGAATGGGGCGGGCTGACTGCATTGCTGCCTTACCTGGAGCAACAAAACCGGTACGACCGCGTCGGCATTAACAACACTCCTCCGGACGGGCGCGGAAGGCCGACGATTGCCAGCCAACCACTTCTTGTACAGCCCATTCCCGGCTATTTGTGTCCATCTTCAACTGGCCTTACTACCAACCCGAACCAAGGAAATTTGGGGACCTCAAATTACGTCATGAGCGAGTCGGTATTCCCGCATCCGCATGATCAAATCGCGGGACTACCTTTTCATCCAGCGTGGCAGGCTATCAAGATGTCGCAGATTTCGGATGGCCTTACGAATACGATTATGGTGGGGGAGCGCGCTTTGGGGGATCTGCCAATTCGAAGTTACGGTGCCATTTGGTCCGGTCGATCTGGCTCCAACTCAGGTGGAATGGCACGCGGTGCGTGGCCTCCGAACACGCCGTGGTTTACGGGCAATGACCCTTGTACTCGAAACGCGTGGACCAGTTATCACACCGGTGGAATCAATATCGTACTGGGCGACGGTTCGGTACGATTCTTAAGTCAGTCAATCGATAGCAAAACTGGCTACGTTGATTGTGCAGCCACAATGTATTCGCAGTTATTGTTGGATGCGCAGGCAGGACGACTTAATCGTGTCTACCAGAACCTTTTCTTGCGCAATGACAACAACGTCATTGGCGACTTCTGAAACTTACTACTTTTGAGTTGGACCGAACAATACCTTATGATCTTTTCAATGATTCGAACACGATGCGCAGTCTGTTCGCTAATGTTTGCACTTTTGGCCATGGTATGCTGCATCGGTTGCAGTCGCGTCGACCGCTGGGACCTTTCCGGGAATGTGACCTACGGAGGAAAACCAGTCGCCGAGGGCCATATTACTTTTGATCCCATCACACCTGGAGCCGGTGGTGGATTTGCAAAAGTCGTTGACGGCAAATATGACACACGGCATGAAGGACGCGATCATCCCGGCGGTGCTCATCGGGTTACTGTGGTCGCGTACAAAGGACTGAAAAATCCAAAGAATCCCGATTCAGACGTCTTGCCGCTGTTTCCTGCCTATGAAGTCGAAGTAGAATTTCCTCAGAAGAAATCGACCATGGACTTCGACGTGCCAGCCGATTGGTCGGGTACAAAGAAGGCTGCTTCGTCGCGTTGAGTTTGACCTGCGGTATTTCTCGAAAGGATCCAATTACAAAGACAATGATCATCCAAAAAACGGCAGGTCTAATTGCTGCTCCATTTACTCCCATGCATCCTGATCGCTCGGTGAATCTGGACGCGATCGAAGGTTATGCGAACTGGCTGCGTAGCGATGGTGTGGTTGGAGCATTCATCTGTGGCACGACTGGCGAAGGCATGTCGCTGACGATTGAGGAACGAAAGAAAATTGCGGAACGTTGGATGTCTGTTGCGCCCAGAGGGCTGCGAATCATTGTCCACGTTGGCCACTCGACCCTCGCCGAATGCAAGACTCTTGCCGCGCACGCGGCCGCGATCGGTGCAGACAGCACTTCATGTCTTGCCCCTTTCTTTTTCAAACCGAATGGCGTCGCGGGACTTGTTGATTGGTGTGAACAAGTTGCATCTGCGGCCCCGAAATTGCCTTTCTACTTTTACCACATCCCCTCGATGACGGGCGTGTCATTACAAGTGAGTGAGTTTCTTCAGTTGGCTTCGAATCGAATTCCAAATCTCGCAGGTGTCAAATATACTTTTGAAGACGTTGAAGATTGTACACGTTGTTTGCAACTCGAGAACGGTCGTTTCGATGTCCTATTCGGTCGAGATGAAATGCTCTTAACTGCGTTGGGATTTGGTGCACGCGGTGCAGTTGGAAGCACTTATAATTTCGCGTCCCCCATCTATCGGGCTTTGATCGGAGCTTATGATCGAGGTGATCTATCGAAGGCGGCTGAGTTGCAAGCGTTAGCCGTGCGGATGATCAATGTCCTCGTAGCGGCTGGTCCATTTCCAACGGCTACGTTCAAGTGGTTTATGAGCCAGGTTGCAATTGATTGCGGGCCGACGAGACTGCCGCTTCAAGACCCAACGCCAGAACAGATTGCAGTTCTGGAAGCCAAATTAGAGACTACTGGGGTCTATGATTTGGTTCAACGTGTCGGAAGCATCGCTGGATAAATTGCATAACCCATAGATAATTAATATGATCCTTTGTTATCCATCGTTTGGCCTGTCCTATTTCTGGCGTTTTCCGAGATGGACGGCAATGATCTTGTTTGCGGCCATGATTTTTCAGCAAAATCACGTTCTATGTATAGCAGACGATTCTATGACCTGGAGCAAGTTACCTGCGTTGCCGGATGTTCACGGTTTTGCTGGACCATTTGTCGGTACTCATAACGGTGCTCTGCTGGTGGCTGGAGGAGCAAACTTTCCTGACAAGAAACCGTGGGAAGGAGGCACCAAAGTATGGTATGACTCGGTCTTTGTATTGGAGCGAACTGATGGCGAGTGGAAGGCTGCCGGAAAACTTCCGCGCCCTCTCGGATATGGAGTATCTCTGAATACCAAGAAAGGAGTTGTCTGCATAGGCGGAAGCGACCCAACGAGACATTATGCAGAGGTCTTTGTTATGAGGTGGGAGAATGGCGAGCTGACGAAGTCATCCCTTCCTTCGCTGCCCAAACCGTGTGCGAATTTTTGTGGCGAGATGCTGGGGAACACGATTCTAATGGCTGGCGGTATCGAAACGCCGACTTCAACAAATACATTGAAAACATTTTGGTCGTTGGATCTCGATTCAAATGAACTGCGCTGGCAAGAGCTTGAAACGTGGCCTGGACCCGCCCGGATGCTGGCAGTCGCTGCGGTCCAAGACAATTCGTTTTTTCTTATAGGCGGTACTGATTTAATGGGTGACGCAAGTGGCAAACCAGTTCGTCGCTATCTAAGTGACGCTTATCGGTACGAACATGGGCTGGGCTGGAAACGCATCTCGGACCTTCCTCGTCCATCTGTTGCGGCTCCCTCGCCTGCACCTGCGATTGGGCAATCAAGATTCTTCATTCTTGGCGGCGATGATGGTTCACTGGTTGATTTTAAGCCCCCGGAACGACACCCGGGATTCCAGAAGAACATATTGGCTTACGATACAACCGTCGGCACTTGGAAATCAATTGGCGAAATGCCAGCCGCCCATGTAACCACAAACATGACTCTGTGGAACGGTCGATTCGTAATGCCGACAGGTGAAGTTCGACCAGGAGTCCGCTCGCCTGATGTTTGGGCCTTTGACTATAAATGAGTTCCAGATCAAGTTAGTCGCAATAAATGTTTTGCACATATTACTTCAACACGTCACAGGAACTAGAAATGAAAACGATACTCGCTACGCTAGTTTTTCTATTTTGCCAACACGCATCCAACGCACAATCGTTTAAAGATTCCGCGGACGTCTTTCCTGCGGGCATGAACGGTGTAGCACTCTTTCGCATACCGGGCATGGTAGTGACGACCAAAGGAACAGCGCTCGCGTACTGTGAAGCGAGGAAGAACAGCAGATCTGACTGGGGCGAAATTGAGGTTCACCTGCGGCGCTCTACCGATTGTGGCAAGTCATGGAGTCCCGCGCAGCGCATTGCTCATGACGGTACACGCATCGAAGGCAACCCAACCAAGAAGAATGGTGGTGAAAAAGAACAGACGGTTAACAATCCTGTTGCGATAGTCGATCGAGAGACAGGTGCGATCGAGTTTCTGTACTGCGTCAATTATGCTCGATGCTTTTCGATTCGCAGTACCGACGACGGTCAGACATGGAGCAAGCCCATCGAAGTCACCTCCGCGTTCGAACCTTTTAGAGCGAAATACGATTGGAAAGTGATTGCGACAGGTCCCGGCCATGGTATTCAGATTAAGAGTGGACGTCTCGTCGTTCCTATTTGGCTTGCTTATGGAAAACTGGGAGATCATCATCCGTCTGCAGCAGGAACGATTTTCAGTGATGACCACGGCAAGAGTTGGCAATCTGGCGATCTCTGCGTTCCGAATGAAGGCGATTTCGGGGACCCAAACGAATCGATTCTTACAGAATTGTCCGACGGTCGTGTCATGATGGTGTCTCGGAATGTCTCGAAACCGAATCGCAAGTTGATCACTTTCAGCCCTGATGGCGCTCGCAATTGGAGCACGCCAGTTTTTCACGATCAGCTTTGGGAGCCGATTTGCATGGCGAGTATTATTGCCCATCCGTCCAGCCCTGGGTTGTTGATCTTCTCAAATCCGCACAGTCTAGGGCGAGACCAGGATGGCGAGGAGATTCCTGTGGGACGTGGCAAACGCGAGAACCTTTCAATCAAAATGAGTCGCGATGACGGAAAAACTTGGCCCATCAGCAAAACGCTTGAACGAGGCAGCAGCGCGTACTCGGATCTTGCTATACTACGCGACGGTACCATCCTCTGCCTCTATGAAGGCGAGAATAGGATTGTCGCCGCGCATTTCAATCTTGATTGGATTGCCACACCTTGACTGGAATAAAGAACACGCAGGAAAGCGATTCTAACGATGACAACGAAACAAGTTTCCTCCGATAATTCTGTGCCGGCGAAAGCGGACCGACTTGCATCGTTGGACCAATTCCGTGGTTATACCGTCGTTGGCATGTTGCTGGTCAATTACTTCGGCGGCTATGCGGTTTGTCCGCAAGTGCTCAAGCATACGCACGATTACTGCAGTTATGCCGACACGATTATGCCGCAGTTCTTGTTTGCGGTCGGTTTTGCATTGCGTCTCACGTTTGGGCGGCGCATGCAAACTCAAGGCAGCACATCCGCTTATTTGCGAATGGTACGCCGTCTTTTAGGATTGGTCCTCGTTTCGTTGGTGATTTACCACGTAGGACCTCGAGCAGCGAAATGGGAAGAACTCGTCAATATGGGGTTTTGGGGAGCCCTTTACGAGCCTTTGAAACGAGGTTGGTTTCAAACGCTCATGCACATCGCAGTCACTTCATTGTGGATACTGCCTGTCGTACATAGCAGACCTTCGGTTCGCATTGCATGGATGATAGGCTCCGCATTATTGCATGTGTTCTTGTCCTATTGGTTTAATTTCGTATGGGTCAATACAGCACCCAACGGAATTGACGGCGGCCCGCTAGGCTTTCTAACTTGGACGATCCCAGCCATTGTCGGGACGTTGGCATGCGACATATTTGTACAGCCAAGAAGTCAATTGCACTTGGGTTCGCCTACGTTGATGAGGGTATTGGTTGCCTCCATACTCATTATGGGACTTGGGTACGCGATATCTTGCGGAACTCGATTGTATGATGTACCAGCCTCCCTCGTCGAGTCTCTCAAGGGTGAGAAACTGGCTGCCGATCCAGTTTGGCCTACGCCAGAACGGCTCAAATCCAAATTCGCAGAAGGAGGTAATTCCGGCTGGTTTGCGGAACCACCCTTTATCAAACCACCGACGCAGGAGTTCAGGAAATGGAACTATTGGATGATGAGTCAACGCGGTGGAACGCTTGCCTACCCGTTGTTCGCAACTGGCTTTTCGTTGCTTTTCTTCCTAGTCTTCTTTGTGGTGTGCGACCTATTCGGACTACAGCTGCCATTCTTTAGGACATTTGGAACGAATGCGTTGATCGCGTACGTCCTTCATAGCATGGTCAGCGGCGCGGTTCAGCCGTTCTTTCCGAAGGACTCGCCTGCGTGGTTCGCATACTTAGGACTCCTCCTCTTTTTTTGCGTCAATTGGGTATTCGTCAGACACCTTGAAAAGCAGGGAGTTTACCTGCGGGCCTAGTGGATATGTAACTGTTCGATTACCACTCATCTCGGTTCCTTACGATTCACTAAGGCGCTTCAGCTTCATAGTCCTAGTTCGACTTTACTACGTCCGGGATTGAGACCCCAACCAGCTCGTCTGGTTGGTGAATAAGATTTGTAGCTAAGCTAAGCTTAGCGGTTAATATCTAAAAACAGAAGATTTCCTTGAAAGTACTCTAGGACTTGAACTTCGACGCAATTCTAAAGCAAGGAAGAAACAATTATCGATCTGACGAAGACAAAAGGGCAGATGGAAGCAGCCATTTGCCAATGCATCTCGAAGTTTGAACATGAATTCATGGGAAGAGGCCCCACGGACATTCAAGCTCACTTGATAGATGATCTGTTGGTTGTTCGCTTGCAAGGCGTTCTGACTGCGGCGGAACAACACCTTGTCAAAACAATGCCGGTCGACAAAGGACGTGATCTTCTAAAACAAGTTCGATCGCAACTTATAGAAATTGCTAGGCCCGCGCTGGAGGAATTGGTACGTGATATCACTGGCGTAAAGCCCGTAAGCTTGCACCACGACATCAGTACAATAACTGGTGAAGAAGTCGTTATTTTTACCTTAGCCGAACCTTCGCAGTACCGTGAACAGAAGATGAAATAGAGTTCATTCTCATTGCCACAGAATGGAGGTTGACCATAGCCGCGACTAAATCGATTTCTGCGTTTCGTTCCACAGTAAAATTGTTGGTTCTCGTAAATCATGTTCATAGCCCAAGGCGCTTAAACTTGCGGTGGAACTTAGAAAAAACTGGCCGGCTTCAGGTGGTAACTTGAGCCATCGAGCGGCAATCATTCGAATCATGTGTCCGCTGGAGAAGGCAACAATGTTACAATGATGCGTTCGAACGATTTGCAAAAAAAGATCTGCCCTGGAAGCGACCTGATCTGGAGATTCTCCTTTCGGAGCACCATGCAAAAAGAGACTCCAGTCAGGCTGCAATTTCTGAATCTCGACTGTTGTTAAACCTTCTAGACTACCATAGTTCCATTCGACAAGTTCTCCGCAGATCTCAGCGCGGTCTAATAGCCCAGAAAGTTCACAGGTTCGTTTAGCCCGCACGAGTGGACTGGTATAGACTTTTTCAAAACGCTCGAGTCCAAGCCGACCTTTCAACCGCATCGCGGACTGCTCCCCTTTTTCGTTTAGCGGAAGATCTGTTAGCCCAGTGTGCTGGCGTGAGTCACTCCAATCCGTCGCTCCATGCCGAACCAAGAACAGTTTTGGGAAAGAATTTAATTCGGATTGCATTTAAAGATGCACCTCAGTTGCCTGCGAATTTGAAACTGGTGGTATAATCCGACGGAAGGCCGATTTGGTGCGATCAGCGAGAAGTGTCATAAATTGTAAATTATTCTGGATTATTACAACGCTTCGACGTTCTACGATCGAGACAGGAAACTGCAAGGCGTTTTCGCCGCCGCTCGCGACGTTACCGAACGTAGTCGACTTGAAAAGCAAATGCAGCTCCAGGCGGCTGAGTTATCCGATTTGCACCGGCGAAAAGATGAGTTTCTAGCAATGCTTTCGCACGAACTTCGTAGTCCGCTTGCTCCCATCTCAAATGCCGTACAAATGCTCAGTTTGCAACATGGCAACGAAAACGATATCCAGAAAGAAGCGAGGGGTATTATCGAACGTCAAACAAGTAATCGCGGGCTGCAAACCACTCACTTTGAGCCGCAACGCGCTAGCGTGCGGGCTGGAAGGTTAGTAATCAAATGCAAATCCGGCCCTCATGCTAGCGCATTGAGGCTCAAAATTTACAAAGTGAGTGCCATTGGGCTGCAAACCTGTACTATGAAAGAAATTGGAAACGATAATGATCCTTCAAAGACTTCGGGAAGAAACCTCGCGAAATCATTCTCCATCCGATCGGAATTGAGAATTATGTCGACAATCGAAAAATCGCTTCGCGTGCTCATTGTCGATGACAATCGCGACGGAGCAGACGCACTTGGATTACTCGTTGAAGCTCTGGGGAATCAAGTCCATGTGACGTATGGTGGAATCCAAGCATTGGATGTTGCAACCGCATTCCAGCCCGACTTGATGCTAATTGATTTAGTCATGCCCGACATCGATGGTTGTGATCTGGCGGCTCAGTTGCGTCGCATGCCATCTTTCAAGCAAACCAAGATCGTGGCTATTACTGGGCTAAAGGATGAGTGCCACATGGTACTAGCCATGAAAGCTGGATGCGATTTGGTTTTGACAAAGCCAGCCGCACTGGATGAAATAAAGGCCGTACTCGCTAGCGTGGAGCCTGCAATCGCTACGGCAAGCCGATCACGCAAAGCATCCAAAAGCCGAACCAATCCCTCGCTGGAAAAACGACTTCCAATCGATGAAGCCCGCAAGATTCGAAGCGATCGAGAATCCAAATTTTTAACTCAATCCGAGAGTGAAGCAGCGATTTGCGATGGAATCATTCGGTTTCAAGAAGAGTATCTTGGTTGGCGGTCGGACCAAGTGCAAATTCATTTCATCAGAGATCTGCTGGTTGTTCGCATTCGTAGCGTTTTAACTTTGGCGGAGCGACAACTTGGCAAGACAGCTGCCCCTGAGAAGGGACGAGATCTGATCAAGCAGACACGTAAGCAATTACTGGAGTTAGCGCGTCCAATGTTGGAATCTCTGGTGTACGAGGCGGTAGGCGTCAAGGTTCGAAGCATGCACCACGACATCAGTACGGTGACAGGCGAAGAAGTGA
>JAYTVL010000325.1:0-67624 GCA_043744075.1 Pirellula sp.
CGAGCGTGCCGAAGATCTGCACCGTCCCGCCCGTGCCCGTGAACCGTCCCATGTCGGTCGGATTCGTCCCCAGGTCGGCCACCGTGAATGTTCCGCCCAAGTAAATCGTCCCGCCCGTCTGATGGATGGTCGTGGCATTGGTCCAGTCGCCACGAAGTGTCAACGTCGTGCCAGCGACCACGCTCACCGGCTGATTAACAACATACGTCCCATCAAGGTCCAGCGTGCCAGTTCCTGACAACGAAGGCAGGCCCACATTGCCGCTGAGATTATTCACGTCCAACGTTCCCGCTGTCGCTTGTAGCGTACTTTGATTGATGACGCTGGAACCAGTCACCCGCAATGTCTGCCCGCTGGACTGAACGAGGATCGTGCCTTGATTGACGATTGCTCCGGTCGCCGCATCACCTAACGTTGTGAAGGTCGACGTCGCCGCATTTCGGACCGTAATCCCCGACCCAATCGTCAACGTGCCGCCAGCGATGGCACGAACGCGGACATTGCTTTCAGTCGGATTAGTGGTGGCGTTAGATAGTTCAATGTTGCCGCCAGCACCTAATGCCGAAAGCGCCGAAGTCGCACCGCTAAAGTTCAAGCCTACATCAAAGATAGTGCTCGCGCCGTTCGAGGCGCTATGTTCCAATCGTAAAACACTGTTATTGGTCAGCGTCAATCCGTTGAGCACCGTCACCTGGTTGCCGCTGCCAACTGTTCCCTCACGCAGCGTCGTGTTCCAGCCCAACGTCACGTTGTTCAGCGTCCCACCAGCCGAAGTGATCTGAAACGGCTTCAACACATCACCGCCACCGCTGATTGTCACATCCTTGAGCGTGCCACCGGCTAGTTGCCATTGACGTAACGAATCAATTGTCAACGTTTCGTTGCTGGGAGTTCCCACACCATCGAGCGTCCCAAAGATACTCACTAAACCATTCGTTCCTGTAAATGTCCCCAGGTCTTCGACTTTGAATGTGTCGCCAAGGTGAATCGTCCCGCCGGATTGCGTGATGGAAGTGTTGTTGTCCCAATTGCCACGAAGCGTCAACGTCGTGCCAGCGACCACGCTAACCGGCTGATTAACAACATACGTCCCATCAAGATCCAACGTGCCAGTTCCTGACAACGAAGTCAGGCCCACATTGCCGCTGAGATTATTCACGTCCAACGTTCCCGCTGTCGCTTGTAGTGTTCCTTGATTGATGACGCTGGAACCAGTCACCCGCAATGTCCCAGTCACCTGCAATGTCTGCCCGCTGGACTGAGCGAGGATCGTGCCTTGATTGACGATCGCTCCGGTTGCTGCGTCACCTAACGTTGTGAAGGTCGACGTCGCCGCATTTCGGACCGTAATCAACGATCCTATTGTCAACGTGCCGCCAGCAATCGCACGAACGCGGACATCGTCCTCCTCACTTACAACCGTGGCGCTAAATAACTCTATGACACCGCTACCACCCAGCGTCGAACTGGCACCACTAAAGTTCAAGCCAACATCGAACTGATCAAGGCTCCCGGCGCTTGCGGAACCGCGTTCCAATCGTAAAACACTGTTATTGGTCAGCGTCAATCCGTTGAGCACCGTCACCTGGTTCCCCGAACCCGATGTGCCGCCACGCAACGTCGTGTTTAGACCCAGGGTCACGCCGTTCAAGGTACCGCTGGCGCTCGTGACTTGCAGGGTGCCGGTTCCAGTGAAAATTGTGCCGACAATCGTGGCACCAGAGATCGATCCGGCTGCGTTCAGTTGCACTGTCGGCGATGTAAAGGTGCCAGCACCAAAGGTCACGGATTCGTTCGTGACCAGGCTTTGAATAGTGTTGGTTCCCGTGATTAGGATCGTTGGAGTACCAGTTAAGTCAGGAATGGTAACGTCATCCCCGATACCGGGTAGCGCATTCGAACTCCAGTTGTTGGCGTCGGTCCAATTGAATGTCCCTGCACCGCCATCCCAAATGATGGCTGCGAGCAGACTGCGATCCTCGAGATGTTCGAAAGCAAACAGCCTACGTCGAAATCGACGTGCATTGAGCTTCCGAATTCTCTCCCGAGCATGACCAACGAAAATGCTCTTAAGTCGCTTCAAAGAACGAGAGTAAAGCATTTGTTCACGTCGCGTAGGAGGGCGTTGGCAATGAATTGAGTTAAGTGGCTTTGTCGGGTCCACCGATCACACATGATTTTGCTGCAAGTCCCTATCAAAGGACAGGGAAGTTAAGGGGAAGATAGTATTAAACGTTAATCAACCGCCACAGGGCGAGCGTATCGAACTGGACATGGTGCTCCGATATCAACAAATCCTCAAACTCAAATATTTGTACGTAGCTCAACCTGTGGAGATTTCGATCGGACGTGTAGAACCCTTGGTGACCCTGCCATAAGACTAGGTCTTCGCACACCCTGATTCGATATTCGGTCGAACTAGGGTCTGTCGGTATTTGCTGCCACATCACTTGATGGATGTGTTGAATTCTAGCGCGACCACAGTGTTCGCCCGAAAAAGCAAGATGGGGCTCGCCAGGCAAATAGAGGGTAGCGTTCGGATGATAGAAGCTAGCCAGTCCATCGCTGTCGCAACTGTTCCAAGCCATTTGCCATTTCTCGACAATCTGCTTATGCTCATTGACCTGCTTATGCCCATCGACGAGATTGCTGTGAGCGATACTGTCGACTTGTGAAAGCGCATCGGACAACCGGATGCCTAAGACATCGGCCAAACGTGCAATTGTCTCCAAATCGATTCGCTTGCCCTGTTCGGCGTTTCGTACTGTCTTTACATCGAGTTCTGCCTTAGATGACAATTGCTCTTGTGTAAGTCCCTGCTTTAAACGAGCTTCCAGCAGGGATCGAACGTTGGTTGGTACTCCGCGCACGATTTTTCTGCCTAGGTTTCTAATATTGGCGTCGATCATTAATCTGGCTTAACCGGACGCTAATGCGCCAGCGGCTGATTAGCCGTAGGGCGCTAGCCCACGGTTTGCAACCCTTGTTGTGATCGATGCCTTAGTTTTCATAATGACTGGTTCGCGACTGCTGATCAAAAATCGCTTCCTAATAGTCATTGCGTAGGCGAGAGGGCAACGCGGTGTAAAAAAAGAATTATTTTGAAAGAATTCGACAGTTCTCGCTTCTGAGGCTGTTTTTTCAAGGCTTCCGTCGGATTTATCCGGGTTTTACACCGGGGGAAGTTGACATTCTGCCTAGCCACGATCGACCGACCACCCTGCAAGCGGCCGGTTTCACACCGGCGGTAACTGACTTTCATAACCTAGCACCTCTAGGCTGTTGGTAACGATTCGCCGAAATGAATTCGGCGGCATTTTCTCGGCGGATTGATTGAACGAATCGAAAACAGGCAAGCCCCCGGTTTTACACCGGGGGAAGTTGACATTCTGCCTAGCAAGGATCGACCGACCACCCTGCAAGCCGCCGGTTTCACACCGGCGGTAACTGACGTTCATAACCTACACTTCTAGGCTGATGGTAACGATCCGCCGAAATGAATTCGGCGGCATTTTCTCGGCGGATTGATTGAACGAATCGAAAACAGACAAGCCCCCGGTTTTACACCGGATGAAATCCGACGGAAGGCCGATTTGCGTTCCCGAGCTGATCGTAGGCGATCGCGCGGCGTGAATAAATGTTTCGCAGCGCATCGCGACTCGAAAAAAACGCCAATGCTTCATCTGCTCTCGCATGTTTGGGAAAAGGTATTTGAATCTCTGCTGAAGTTACTGACCAACTCGATTGTCGTCCATGCGGATGAGACAACGGACGACTTCGAGCACTTCCAGGCAAAGGTCAACGCGAAGTTGCAAATTACATAATGTTCATTTCAAATTGAAAATCGAAGAGAGGCGTGGGCCAAATTTTGCAATTTGCCATGTATGTCTTAGCGGATTCGCAGCGACACGACGGACAGATCCGTCCGCAATTAAAGAATCGACCAGATCTCGGTGAGTTAGGCTAGATTGATCGTGATCGACCAAGCTACAATGGTGCGAGAGACTCAAAATGGAAAGACACGAAATCTTATCACCCGCAATCAATTGGCCCGAGCTGGTTCGGCACGTAGTTGATGACCAAGTAGTTGTTGAGCTTGCTGTTGGGCAAATTGCAGTCGCGAGACTTGTTCCGATCTGCAAGCCAAAGACATTCGCGGATCTAGACTACGCACTTCGTCAATTGCCGTCTCTAGGCGAAGATGCGGAATGTTTCGAAGCCGATATCCGAGAGGTACGTTCGTCAATGAAACCTTTGGATGACCCATGGGAATCCTAGTTGATAGTGGGGTGTTCATTCGCTGGGAACGTGAGGGCCGAGGTTTCGATTTTTCAAAATGGACATTGATTGGCGAGCCATTCATAAGTGTCGTAACGGTATCCGAGCTGAAAGTGGGGGTTCATCGTTCGAATACTCCCGAGCGCAGAGCAAAACGAAGTCGGTTCGTTGCGACGGTATTTTCATGTGTTACAGTGTTGAATATCGATTCGGACGTGGCAGAGATTCACGCGAGGATCGTTGCTGACCTGACGACCAAGGGAACTACGATTGGCCCTCATGACTTTTGGATCGCAGCAACGGCTTTGAAGTATGACTACGATTTATTGACTACGAATACTGGCGAGTTCCAACGAGTTCCGAATCTCAGAGTGATCGACTATCCGAATATAAAAGGAACTATTTGAAAGAACTTGACAGTCGAAGGCTACTGACGGAATCGCTCTTGCAATTCGCTCCAAATCGATAACTTACCGAAATCAAGCGAGAAGGTATGGTCGTTTTTATTGATGACTGAATAACCACGCATTAGAGCTTGATCCACGATTTTATATGCTTCTCGCTCATACTCGGCTTGCACTTGATCATCAGCGACTAACTGCGAGGCTCGCGCGTAAACCCGACCACAATCGAATAGTTCTTCACTGGAAATTCCTTCGCGGTCACGGTAGGCTCTCACCAGCCCCACCGCTTCCATCGGCTCATTCTTGGCGAGCGCCAGTCGAGCCTTGAGGATTTGGCGTCTGGGAGCATGTTCCAAACGGATCGCCGATTCCCAATCGCGGACTGCGTTTGCTGAACTCCCACGCTGCTCGAAGGCGATCGCGCGGCGCGAATAGACATTTCGCAGCGTATTTCGACATTCCGGTAGATCTTGATTTCGCAGGAAAATCGGCTCAAGCTTTCTGGTCGCACGATTGTAGAATTCCAGTGCCTGTTCGACATGTCCGTTGATATGGACAAACTTGCCATAATTGCCGTAGTTAATTCCCAAGCGGATCGAATTTTTTTGAAAATCGGGGTAACTCTTCGCCAGCGACTCCCGGATCGCAATGCCACGATGGAGCGATGTCCCTGCCTGTTCCATTTCGCCTAAGTCGGAAAATATCAGATAACGAACATTGAGGGCGCTGGCGAGATCCTCGTGAGGAAGCCATTCGTCTGGCGACCTAACAAGTAATTCTTCCAGGATATGGATGGCGTCTTGAATCATTTCAAGGGCTTCCCCATGTTGACGGACGCTGCGGAGTACAAAAGCTTGGCTAATGCAACCGCGGGCGAGTTTCCTGTGATACGTTGGCGAAGGATTGGTGGCGGTGAGTCGACGCAGAATTTCGATTGATTTTTCGTAAGCGGCGCGGGCCTCGCTAAACTGTGGCGGAGATTGGCTGTCGAACATTGCTCCTTGAATGTGGAGTACCTGCGCGAGGTCGGCTAACAAAGTCTCTTGGTTCGGGAATTTCAAAAGTTGTTGTTCCACGAGTTGCTGCGCGCGTTCTAGGGGCGCAGCTGCCCCGCCGAGATCGTTGTTGATCACCCGCATTTGTCCAATTCGCCGAAGTCCTTTTGCGCTTGCCGACAACATCTCCGGCGAATTATTGGATTCCTCTAACAAGCGTTCGTAATGGGACTGCATGCTTTCCACCAATGCTCGGCGATCGGAAGTGGCCTAGCGATGCACTGGCTTAGTCCTTGCTTGGACGGGACAAATGGTCCCATCCTACCCTCCTTTCATCCGGTAACTTTCACCCTGCCGCTCGCCTAAACTAACATTAACCAACTATGAAATCGATCATTCTTGGGCGTAAAAAATGTCGCGCAAAATGTCATTTTCGTTACAACCAATGGGTATGACGTCGAGAACGACTTGGCGTTAGTCGATAAATGTATTACGCCGCAGTGTGACAAAGAGGCGATAGCAATTGCCTTCTATGCGCTGGCTAGAATCTTTTTGCAAACATTGCCTTCGTTTTGAGTCGAACGTTCCGGACGACCTTGATGGGTGTAAATCAGTTTCCAGTGGTCGACGCCTAACATGTGCAAGATTGTTGCGTGCAAATCATGCACATGCAATCGATCTTCGATGGCATGCAATCCGATCTCGTCGGTCTTGCCAACTGTTTGTCCGCCGCGAACTCCGCCGCCGGCCATCCACATCGTAAAACCATATGCATTGTGATCGCGACCATCCCCTTTTTCGCTCATCGGCGTTCGGCCGAACTCGCCCCCCCAGATCACCAACGTGCTATCGAGCAAACCTCGCTCCTTGAGATCTTTCAGCAGGCCAGCAATCGGCTTGTCACTCGATTGACACAATTTACTATGGTTCTTCTCAATGGCAGAATGTGAGTCCCATCTGCTGCCCGCTCCATGGTAAAGTTGAACAAACCGTACACCTCGTTCGACAAGCCGACGCGCTAACAAGCAGTTTTTTCCAAATGAAGCGGTCTCCTTTTCATCAATTCCATACATAGACTGGGTTCGTTCCGTTTCTTGAGACAAATCAACCGCTTCAGGCGCCTGAGCTTGCATGCGAAACGCGAGCTCGTACGATTTAATGCGTGCTTCCAATTCGGAATCACTGGAACGTTGTGCTTGATGCTGTTTGTTGATTTCGTTTAGAAGCCGCAGTTTGGCCGACTGTCGATCGGCTCCCACTTTATCAGGGCTCTTTAAGAAATCGATTGGCGTCTTGCTACCGTTCAGTGCGATCCCCTGATAGCTGGCGGGCATGAAGCCAGTGGACCAGTTACGCGGCCCATTAATAACATGTCCGTCCCCATCTTCAATTACGACAAACGCAGGTAAATTCTCGTTTGCGGTTCCTAATCCATAGGTGACCCAGCTACCAAGCGAAGGACGACCGCCAAGAATGGAGCCGGAATTCATTTGACAAACGCCATTCGAATGGTTCAAACCGTTGCCCCAGCACGATCGAACCACAGCCAGATCATCCACGTGCTCGGCGGTATGTGGCAAGCAATCTGAAACCCAAAGGCCACTCTCACCATGTTGTGCCCATTTTCGTTTGCTCGGCATTAACGGAGCGTCGTACTCACCCATCGGCGTAATGATCGGGCCAAAGCTTGCCGGCAATGGTTTTCCCGCTAGCTTTTCCAATTCGGGCTTTGGATCGAACAAGTCAATGTGGCTTGGTCCACCCTCCATAAACAGGAAGATGACGCTTTTGGCGGTCGGAGTATGATGAGGTCCTTTCGTCGCCGCTGCCGACTTTTCCGATTTTTCTGAGGCAGCACCAACTCCCTGCATCAACGACGCCAACACAAGCGATCCAAATCCTGCTCCCGCCTGTTGCAGCATTTCGCGACGGTTCGAGTAGCCGACCCCTCGCTGATTGTTGAACGCCTGCATAACGAAGCCTGTTATTCCATGTATAGGAATGAATTCGAGTTGATCAAAACGTGACAATAATCCACAAACAATTCTTGCCATGCCCGCTCGCTAGGTGAACCATTTGCGCCGATAAAACCAATGGCCGAATCCACGTCGGTTATCGAGGGTGACCTCAAGAAGACACGCTGAAATGCTTCGCGAATGGAAGCTTCCGGTGAAGAACTAAGGCTGACGATTTGTTTGGCCATGTTCTCTGCACGAGCATTGATCCAATCCGAGTTCATCATCATCAGCGATTGCAGCGGGGTTGTGGTTGCGTTTCGTTTGGCAGTCGAAGAACTTCCATCTGGAGCGTCGAATAGCGAAAGGAACCGATCCTGCGAATTTCGCATCGAACGAACAAATATCGAGCGGACTGGTTGTAATGAGTTCTGCGACACTCCACTATGTGAAGTTTTTAGTTCGCCAGTGACTGTCAAAATCGAGTCCCGAATTTGCTCCGCATCAAGTCTGCGAGGAGAGAATCGCCACAGCCATCGATTATTAGGATCGAGCTGCGAGGCAGAGCTAATGGCAGAGGGATAGGCTGACTGACGATAAGTACGACTGTTCAGAATCCAGCGATGCAATGCCTTGAATCGGCCACCGTTATCTGCAAAGTGATTTGCCAAATAGTCAAGCAACTCAGGGTGGGTCGGAGGTTCCGTCAAGCGCCCAAAGTCGCTAGCGTTGGGCACAATCCCTTGGCCGAAATGTTGCTGCCAAACGCGATTCACAATCACTCGCCAAGTCAATTGGTTTTCCGGGCTAACCATCCAATTCGCAAGCGCCAATCGTCTTCCGCTAGAATTCCGGTCAGGCATTGGAACAATTGCCATCGAATCGGCATCCAAGATCGACGGGATTCCGGGAGAAATCGGACCTAGGCCTGCTTTGCCAGGAATGTAGACTTCGGCTGCCTCTGTTCCGGCGTCAGTAGCGGTTAGCGAAACCGGTAACGCTTCAGGCTTCGGTGCAGGCACTTGTTTTAGATTCTCTTTTGCAAGCTGCCAGCTTGTTTGTTGTTCGCTGGTCAGTACTTTTTCCCATTTTATCTCTTTGACGTCACGCGCTTGTTGTAAGGAAGCCAAGTGTGCGATTTGCTTTTCGCGAGTCGTTCGTTCGTGGGCTGGCTTTAGCAGTGCCGGGCGAACTTCCGGCGGGAATTTTTCGACTGCTTTTCGAATGGTTTTCTCTCTTACGGGCGCTTCAATCGCATCGAGTGTATCGAGAAACGGCTGCGCCGCGTCACGCCAGAGTTTTTCTTCCAATCGATTTCGATCGATCTGCTCCTCGTGTGCAGCCGACAAATCTTCACGTGGTATCAAGCCCGAAAAATAAGCTTGAAGTCGAAAATAGTCCTTCTGCAACAGCGGATCGAATTTATGATCGTGACACCGAGCACAAGCATAGCCTAACCCCATGAACGCTTCACCTGTAACATCGGTCAAATCGTTTAAGATCGCATTCCATTGGCCAGTAACATCGCGTTGGTTGTACTCATAAATCCACATTCTCAAGTACCCACTTGCGTCGCGGCATTCCAAAGAACTTGGATCGATTTCATCCCCCGCTATCTGTTCACGCACAAAGTCACGATACGGTTTGTCGTCGTTGAACGATCGAATAACGTAGTCGCGATAGCGGTATGCGGTAGGTCGGAACTCGTCTTGTTTGTAACCGTCCGATTCGGCGAACCGAACGAGGTCCAACCAAAATCTTCCCCAACGCTCTCCATAACGAGGGTCGTTAAGCAATCGATCGATGAGCTCGGAATAAGCCCTATCGGTTGGCTCAGCCAAGAACTCGGCGACTTCCACGGGAGTAGGAGTCACGCCCACCAAATCGAGATATACGCGTCGAACCAATGCCAACGGTTCGGCAGATTCAGCGAAGGAAAGTTTTTTCTCGTCAAGCCCCTCTTGGACAAATGAATCCAATCGTTCACTGACGGATTCGTTCTTCGATCGCGTAGTATTAAACCGAGGCTGGAAAAACCAATAGGATCTATCGTCGTCATTGAAGCCTTTTTCACCGCTCTTATTAGATGAGATCAAATCCATTTTGGGAGGCCAAACGCTTCCCTCTGTTACCCATTGCTCCAGGACCTGTATTTTTTCTTCCGAGAGCTTACCGGACGGGGGCATTTCCAAATCTTTGTAATGGATCGCATTGAGGATCAAGCTATCGCCAATCGCCAATGCATCGACAACAGGTCCATTTTCACCACCTTTTGTGAAGGCAGTTTGGCTATCAAGCCGCAATCCCCCCTCTTGTTTTTCCTCGCCATGGCAGCGAATACAGCTCTCGATCAATAAGGGACGTACCTTCGATTCAAAGAACCGCGTTTGATTGACAGATTCTTCAGCTCCGTCACCATTGCGATCCATAGCGGATGCAAATTGGGATACTAAAAGCATCGCCAAGAGTAGAAAACGTGGGTCGGAGGCATCTTTACATGCGATCATGAATTGTTTCCCAATGGGCATTACATAGATGGGGGCATTACATAGATGGCATTGCTAAAAAGTAACCAACATGGGCGAGAAGCGGGAGGTTGGAATCACCGAAACGGCGATTTTCAGGGACTTTCTATATTATCGTGCGGACAAGGTGTCTGTCAACCTACTTATTGCCATCGATTCGACCGAAGACTTCTGGCGGTACACCGATTGGCAAAACGTGTACCGCCCCTAGATAGGGAATGGCACACGAATTCGAAAAGCCTGGCTTTCTGGCAACAAAAGTCAGCGTGTTGTTGGCTTGAAACGTCTGATCGGACGGTTTTCCGGTTTCGGCATCCATCCCCGTCGGAATGTCTATTGCTAAGCGTTGAACCGGGGTTTCGTTGACTGTTCGAAGCACTTCCGCCATTAGAGGACGTGGTTGGCCAGTTGAACCTGTACCCAATAAAGCGTCAACGACCATTTGACTTTGCTGGCAATCGGATCGCAGTTGAACCAATGCTTGTTCCAGTTCAGGCGAGGATAGCCAGCCCCCAATCCAGCCGACACGGATTTGGGTAAGTTCAATTATCTTCAAGTTCGCATCCGCGTCTTGCGATAGTTTCTTTTGCTCGGCTACCATCCATAGCCGTACGCGATGTCTCATGGCGTGAAGATGTCTGGCAATGACGAGGCCGTCACCACCGTTATTGCCTGGTCCACATAAGATAACGACGGCGCTTGTGCGCTTGAGTCGAGTGTTGATGAAATCCGCGCATCCTCTACCAGCGTTTTCCATCAATACAAGACTGTCCATCCCGAAATCGCGAATCGCTATAGTGTCAACTTGACGAATTTGAGCAACTGATAATATGTCAGGTGAATCTAGTTTTTGCACAGTGCGCCTCTAAGGTATTTGAATTAAGCATCCATCTCCGCCTTCAGCCAGGCGCGGGCGAATGACCAGCGTCGTTCTGCAGTTGCGACAGAGATACCCATTGCCGTCGCAGTTTGTTGTGTGGTCAGTCCGGCGAAGAATCGAAGTATCACGAGTTGAGCTTTCTCTGGATCCTGCTCTTGAAGCTTGATCAAAGCCTCATTGAGTTGTAAGAGCTTTTCGGGATTCTTGGCGGCTGGATGATCGATCTCTTCAAACTCAACACGTTGGAGATCGCCACCTCGCTTTTGCGAGGCCTTGGCTCGCGCTCGATCGATCAGAATTCGCCGCATGGCTTCCGCGGCGGCTGCAAAGAAGTGTCCCGTGCTGTTCCATTTCAGCCAATCGCCATCGGTGACATCGACCAATCGTCGATACGCATCATGGACCAAATCGGTTGCTTGCAATGTCTGTCCAGGCTTCTCGCCTGCCAACCGCGATTTGGCTAAACGCTTCAGTTCATTGTAGCCCAACGGCAACAACTGAGCGGCCGCTTGCTGGTCGCCCGCTTCAATCGCGTTAAGGATCTGGGTTACTCGTGTCATAATTGATTCGCTGCAGTTTGTCGATCTCGGTCTTGCGCGTTTGAGAAACTTTCGAGGCCGAATCACCTAGCGTCGAGATGCGCGCGTGCTGGGGCGCGGCGCTTCGTCCTCGGCTATGATGCGCCGCTTCTCGTCGAACGTTGCTTTGTCAAACGTGTCGCGGTCGAAAGGCATCGTCCCGGTCAGCATTTCGTACAGCAACCCAACGAATAAACGTCGCTGCGAGTGTCGATGTCGAGCCCACTCAGCCGCGATTGCTCGGGGCTAATGTACAGCAAAGTCCCGACTGGCTGAAGATGGTAAGTGTAGATTGTCCGCTCCGTCAGCCGATGACCGACCGCCTTGGCAACTCCGAAGCCGATCACCTTCGGCACAGGCACGCCATCGTGTTCGGTGACTAGTACGTTCGACGGCTTGATGTCTCGATGGATGATCCCTTTCTGATGGGCATGCTGGATCGCTCGACAGACTTGCGTAAACAATCCCAGTCGATCGCAAATGGTCAGTTTCTGTTCGTCGCAATACTGTGTGATCGGGATGCCGCGAACCAGTTCCATCACGAAATAGGGCCGTCCCGCGTCGGTTGTTCCCGCGTCGAGCACTTTAGCGATATTGGGATGATCCATCATGGCAAGCGCTTGGCGCTCGGCCTCGAACCTAGCAATGACGTCCTTCGTATCCATCCCAGCCTTGATCAACTTAAGTGCCACCATGCGTCGAACGGGTCGTTGTTGCTCGGCGACATAGACCGTCCCCATGCCCCCTTCGCCGATTTGCTCGCGGAGTTTGTTCGAGCCAATGACCACTTCAAGCTCGATCCTTTTCGAATCCGAAGAGGTCGTTGGCAAGTCGAGTGGCTCGAACAAACTATCGGGTCGTTCGTGAGCGGCCAATAGAACATCCATACGCAGCCGTTGTTCCATATCGGTACAGAACTGTCCAAGAAACTCGCCCGATCGTGAGAGGGCAATGCGATGGCCTCTGCAAAGACTTGTTCGTCAGTCATGAAAATCTCCGAACGCAAAAATGAAACTCATGCCACTCTTCTTCTTTGAAAACAGGCCATACGGTGTCCTACTAATTCAAATGTCCCAAGTCCGGTTTTCAGTCCCCAACCAGCTCGTCCGGTCTGGTGAATAAGTTTCACAGCTAACATTTGTCGACGAACGAACCCTCCCATCCCCGCATCCTGCCGCCGTGGGCGGCTGAATGCAAGGATCGGGGATGCGGCGTGGCTTTTCTTCTAGCTGTTTAAACTTCTCACCCATAGCCAAAGATCATGGAGGTCGAATTAGCCAAAGACCATGGAGGTCGAATATGGGGCAGTCGATCTATTAATCAGTGCGTATTCTATCGCCCAAACCCCTCAGCGATTCTCGAAAATCTAGAATGACGTTCATCGACTGCCGTTTGTCTGCTGGGGATTGCTCGGTTATGATGGAAACAGTACGGATCCGGTTTTTTCAAGAAGCGTAGGATGCCCTATGACTATTTCTAATTGGACTGAGGCGGATTCGACCCGTGCTAAAGAAGCGTGGGCCGATTACCAATGCCACCACGATTTATCGTCGCGGATGGGTCAAACGGTCGGCATCGATCCAGATTCAGGCCGCGTATGGCTTGGCCGGTCGATACAAGACGTAATACGACAACGAAACGCCGACGGCTGCAAAACGGCTTTGTATTTTGTTCGAGTTGGCTCAACGACATACTATAGGAAGGGTGGACACCGTTGATACGCGGAGTTGTCTCGGAGGATAGTGTTCCGACATTCGAAGTCGATCTAGGTGGAACACTGTGGCGAGTAATCGTGGACACTGGATTTAACGGTGAATTGGAGCTACCAGAACAACTGCGGCCGCATGTAAACCCCGAGTTCGTAGGTCGAGTCACTTCTCTACTTGCAGCCAATCAACTCATCGAAGAAGACGCCTACCTCGTGGATTTTCTGTTCGATGGCGAGATCGTTCGAGCACAATCGACTTTTGTGGTCAGCAACGAGATTTTGGTCGGCACACTGTTATTAACTGCACACAGATTGATGATTGATTTCCCTGTTCGGCGACATACACGGTCCCCATCCCTCCCTCGCCGATTTGTTCGCGAAGTTTGTAAGGGCCTATTGATTCTCCCATTTCAGTGATTTTGGCATCAGCAGCGGTGGATGGCACTTCACTGTGATCGAACAGACTATCCGGTCGTTCGTGGGCGGCCAACAGTACATCCATACGCTGCCGTTGTTCCATGTCGATACAGACTTTGTCCAAGAAACTCAACCGTTCGTGAGAGGGCAACGCGATGGCTTCTGCAAAGACTTGTTCATCGTTCATGAAAATCTCCGGACGCAATATGCAACTCATGCCACAGTTTCTGATTCAATGCAGGCCAAACGGTGTCCTACTATTAATCAGTGCGTATTCTATCGCCCAAACCCCTCAGCGATTCCCAACCACCAACGCAACCGGTGTTTATATGTGCTCTCATAATCGGTACGAGCTCCGGCGAGCAATTGCGGACTGCAAGTATTTCCTCGAATCGTTTGGCGGCAACCGCCGGCTCGAAATCGCGGAGGCAGCTCGATGCACTGCCTGACGAAGAACGAATCTTTCACACATCTCGAAAACTTCCCGACTCCGAAGCACAAGCCGATTACCTTGACCAAATTTGTGCTGGCGATCTTGGATTGCGGCAACGAGTCGAAGCGCTGTTGGGAGTTCACGAGCGTGAAAGCGAGTTCCTGAAGTCCAACCCTTTGCCGGCACCGACCGTCAACTTCCAATCGAGCACCGAAGCGGAGGGGCAAGAGTTCGGACGGTACAAACTGCGCGAAAAATTGGGCGAAGGTGGTTTCGGCATCGTTTGGGCCGCTGAGCAAATTAGGCCAGTGCGCCGAAGAGTGGCTTTGAAAATCATCAAGCCCGGCATGGACTCGCGCGACGTAATTGCTCGTTTCGAAGCTGAACGGCAAGCACTGGCGTTGATGGATCATCCCAATATCGCTCAAGTTTTCGATGGCGGGACGACACCTCAGGGACGACCGTATTTTGTCATGGAACTGATTCGCGGCGTTCCGATCACCGAGCATGTCGAAGATACAAATCTCAATCAGCAGTGGCTCGTGCTGGATGCAGTGATGATCGCGTGCGATGCCGAGGGAACTCAGCGCCGAGCCTTGCAGATTTTGCAAAATCTCTCACTTGGAGATTATCATTCTCAAGTAAGATCAAGCCTGTGGATGATGCAACACTGTGCGGGAGAACTTACCGAATCTGAACTCGTGGATAAGTGCGGCCCATTCCTTGTCGAGCGTTCCATCGCCCAGTACGCCATCGGTATGAAAAAACTATCGATGGCAACAACCGACGAAGATTTACGAGCTGTTCGTGTGCACCTCATTGCAGCATCGGAATGCCCTATTCCCGGTTGGTGGCATGTAGTATTTTCGCAAGCTTTTGTAAAGCTGATTGATGAAGGCCGCATTCACATTCGCGATTCAAGGACGAAGTGAACACTATACGCTATCATGACTTTCATGAACGATATCACGTTAATCCTATCTCGCATCGAGCAAGGGGATGCCGCATCGGCTGAGCATCTGTTGCCGCTGGTCTATGAAGAGTTGCGGAAGTTGGCAGCGGCCAAACTTGCCCACGAGAAGCCGGGGCAGACGTTGCAGGCGACCGCGCTTGTGCATGAAGCCTTCTTGCGTTTGGTGGGCGACGGACACGGGCAATCGTGGAACGGTCGCGGACATTTCTTCGGTGCTGCCGCCGAGGCGATGAGAAGGATTCTGATCGAGCAGGCGCGCCGCAAACGTACCAAGAAGGCAGGCGGCGAAATGCACAGAGACCAGCTCGATGACGTCGAGCCGACCATCGAAGGTCCGCGATTGGACCTGTTGGCTCTAGACGAGGCGCTGACCAAGCTGGAAGCCAAGGATCGCCGCAAAGCCGAATTGGTAAAACTGCGATTTTTCGCCGGGTTGACCAACGAGCAAGCCGCTCAAGCCCTCGGAATCGCCACCTCGACCGCCGACGCCGATTGGGCTTATGCCAAGAGTTGGTTGCGCGCTGAAATGTCAGATGAAATCTAGTCTAGCGTCAGTTGCAATCCTACCGTGGCATGAGCTTCCAAGTTGCATCCGATATTGGCCGATCGGCGTTAGCCTGGGCTGTCAAAAAACTGGTATTGTGTTGCGGATTCGAAGTGAGGTTTTTGTTCCGTTCGATTGGTGGTAATCTTGCAATGCGGCGAGTTGAATCTTGAGATTTCTTCTCCCCTTCTCCTCCCGAGGAGGAGAAGGGGAGTTAGAACATCAGCTTCGCGATGTTGCAGTCGCGATCGCATGGATTCGTTGTTTGGAACAAAAACTACGCAACGCAAAGTTGCTGCAATACCAGTTTTTTAACACTCCAGGACAAGCCTTCGACCAACCTGAAAGGCCAGATCGCAAAACGGAACAAAACTCGCATCAACGCATTTTTCGTAAACTGCTATTAGTCGCACAGCCCAGGCTTGTCCTGTGGATTGTTATGCTTTGTGGCTACCGTACTTTGGAACAAAAGCTGCGCAAGCGAAAATTGCCGCAATACCAGTTTTTTAAAACCCAAGCGTTAGCCGCGTTAGCCCGTGATTGCGGTCCACGCCAGAATTTTTTCATTTTTCGTCGGGTAAAATGCCATGGAATCTCGCACTGGCCAATAGAGACGATTTTCAAGGCCATAACTTTCGAGAAATACGAGACCGAGCAAGTAATCGCCTGCTTTGACGCCGAGCGACAGGCTTTGGCGATGATGGACCATCCCAATATCGCTCGCGTCTTGGAGGCTGGTACGACCGAATCGGGGCGGCCTTATTTCGTCATGGAATTGGTACGGGGTCTACGGATTACCGAGTATTGTGACCAACATCATTTAAGTGCCGGCCAGCGACTAGAATTGTTCGTCCAAGTCTGCCAAGCTGTCCAGCACGCTCACCATAAAGGAGTCATTCACGCTGGGACAGCACGATTCGGCATATTTGGCCTTCAAACAACTTCGCGATCTCGAACCAGAGAACTACGTTGCTCAGGCACTCATCACGAAGTTGTCGGTCGATGTCGCAGAGGATGGTGATTTTCCGAAGGAACTAGCTCGGCTTCAAAAGCTCACGCCACGTAGCGATACAGAACAACTTATGCGTGCAGTGACCGAGCATTATGTTGATCCACTTCATGCGCTGGAACTGATCGATAGCCCGCAGCTAACGAGTCGTTCGGTAGTCAAGCTAATGGTCCGTGCAAACGCAAAAATAACTCTTGCATTGATTACAGCTTCGCTGGATTTATGCGAGGAAGGCCTGCGCGACGAGGACGCATTGCAACTTATCATCGGCCCAAATCCAAACATACGGTCATCTCGGTTGTTGGGACTTTCCTATGCCATGTATCTGAAACGCCAACGTGGAGACGAAGGGTCAGCCGACAGGTATCGAGAATTGGCCGAAATCGAATACACGCACATCCTCAAAGAATATCCTGACGACCTTGTGACGCAGGTTCCTCGCTGGTATTTCTTGAATTGCAAATCTGACCTACAGGTAGCCTGGGAAACCCTGAAACTGTTCAGCGGTAGGGGTAGCAATTCAATCTTCGCCGCACTCGATCGTTTGAGGAATCAGCCTGATGCACAACTAGCGCTGCAAGAATTCGATAATGCTGTTGGGAATGTTGCGACGAACGACTACACAAAACTGGCCAGAGCCTTCCTCTTGACACGCCTTCCAAATCGCGCGCACGAGATAGCCAGCGTCGCGAATGAGTTGTCTCAACACCGCACTGTGATGTTGCAACATGGCGCTCTCCATCTGTATTGCATGCTAGGGGATGCTTTGCAGGCACGGAAAATCGCCAATAGAATCTTGAACGAACGTAGCAACGAGGACTTCATTAGCTTGTGGAACGAGCGAGGTTGCATCCAAGCGTATGCTAACCCGGATTATCTTCCGACACTTTTGACGAGCTCCGAATCCGATCCGTTCAAGCAGGCCAAAGCTCGTTACACAGCCGCCATGATCAGGCTGAGCGAAGGAAATCTGGATGCCGCGAAGGAGGAGCTTGAGAAAGTCGCAAAGGCGCAGGTCTGGACGTTTCCGGAAGACGCCGAAGCGCTTTTGGCGTGGATGACCCGCGATAAGCAATGGCCATACTGCCAAGCAACAACCAAATAGATTGGCCACGCCAACTCGAGTGCGGTCATACACTCTGAAACGACGACCGCGTACAATGTCATGATGAGACAGCGACTTCTTGAAGAACGCGATGCACGCGGAGTCAAGTCTTCTTGAGAAAGGCTATAGTAATCACGATCCTTTTCTCCAAATCACCTTCGAGCTTGCCTCATGACCGACGTCACTCGCATCCTTTCGCAAATCGAATCCGGCGACGGTGCGGCCTCTGAGCAACTGTTGCCGCTGGTTTACAACGAGTTGCGGCGTCTGGCGGCGGCCAAGCTTGCGCAGGAGAAACCAGGCAGACTCTACAAGCGACGGCGTTGGTCCATGAAGCGTATTTGCGGTTGGTCGATCAAACCCATGTGCAGTCGTGGGACGGTCGCGGCCATTTCTTTGCTGCTGCGGCTGACGCCATGCGGCGCATTCTGGTCGAACAGGCTCGGCAACGCAAAGCCGAAAAATACGGCGGCAATTGGATGCAAGTTGAATTGAGCGACCACGATTTGTTATGCCGCTCGACGCCCGATGAACTGTTGCAATTGGACGATCTGCTTGAATTGCTGGCCCAAGAAGAACCTACCGCAGCCGAGATCGTCAAGCTGCGAATCTTCGCCGATTTCTCGATTGAAGAAGCCGGTAAACTGCTCGGCCTATCTCGCGCAGCAGCCTATCGTCACTGGGTCTATGCCCGAGCCTGGCTTAAGTCAAGATTGGAATGAGGCCCTGTCCGCCGGCTGCCAGCTCGACCTTAATTGTCAAAATCGTTTGAATTCGGTATACTGGTTTAGTATCAAACACGGTGATATCTGGGGGGAGTGAGGAGAGTTCGACATGAGTCAAATCGAGGCGATTTATCAAGGCGGAGTGTTCAAGCCGCTAGACGCTGTCGGGCTGTCCGAGAATCAGCGGGTGCGGCTGAGCTTTGACCTCATCGAGGCCAACGACGTGCGGGCTTGGCTGCAGGAAGTCCAGCAACTACAGCAACGAATTATCGCCGCGCATGGCCTGCTCCCTGATAGCAGTGCGGACATCGCCGCTGACCGCGCCCGCGATGAGTGATACGGTCGTTGACTCTAGTGTAGTCGCCAAATGGTTACTGCCGGAATCGGACTCGGCACAGGCTCAACGCTTGATCACCGAAGTCGCGCTGAAAGGAGAACGATTGATCGTTGTGGATTTGGCCTATTGCGAAGTAACCAATGCTATCTGGAAACGGCATCATCGTGGATTGGCGACATTGATTGAAGCCCGCCTATTGCTTGATGAACTACTGCGCATTCCCGTCCAAGCTCAAGGGAGTTGTCGGCTACTCGCACCTGCCTTGGAGATTGCCGCAAAGTACGATCGATCCATTTACGATGCGTTGTTTGTCGCCCTGGTTCAGGACTTAAAGCTGACAGGTGTCACCGCAGACGAGCCTCTCTACAATGCGGTACACGCCAATTTTCCTCAGGTTGTCCTCCTACGTGATTGGGTGGCCAATTGATACGATCAACTCCGTGGGACGAACTCCCAAGCGTCCAATAGTTGGTTAACGACTCTCGTTCCACTGACTGGATTGGGCAATGGTCGATTGTCGCGTTTTGCGATCTCGATCCACTCTTTAACGATTTCGCAGAGTTCACGATAGACATCAACTTCATCATCGCCGTGACAACACGGACCAATAATTCCGGGGCAGTAACCCACAAAGCACTGGTCTTCTTCCGACCAAGCAACGATTTTGACATATTTGGCGATTTCGCTCACTTCTGTGACTCCTCGATGGCTTGTTGGACAATGCGAGCCTGATACGGTTTCGCGTCGGATCCGAGATTACCCGACATGGTCACGCGAAATCCCTTGGGATGCTCATAGTTGCGATGACTCCCCTTGCCACCCTTATTAACGAAGCCAGCCTTCTCTAGCTCGCCGATCAGTTCGCGAATCTTTTTGGGCATATACTCCGCTGTTCTCGAAACAGCATAATTTAATGGTAACAAGGGAATCTAGCATCGCCAACGCAAAAGCATTCGTTCCCTGCACATTGTAGAGCGTGTTCTCAATTTTGTGAAAGTATTTTACGGATTCTCCAAAAATCGCGAGACGACTCGATCCATAATTTCGCATTGCTTTAGCGGAGCACCCATTTGCAAAGGAAACCGATATGAGCACACCAAAACCAAACGCTAAAGCAATCTTCCTCGAAGCCGTCGAAAAACACTCGCCCGACCAGTGGCCGATGCTGCTGGATCAGAAATGCGGCGATGACCGAGTTCTGCGTGATCAGGTCGAGCAACTTCTTGCGGCGCATCAGAAACAAGACAGTTTGTTTGACCGAACCGACGCGACCTCTGCGTTTCGTCCGGCGGAGCACACGGGTGAGATGATTGGCGATCCACGCATTCCTCTAGCGAGAGCGAATGAGCTTTGGCGAGTGCTTCGAGCATACACTTTAAAGCCGCCTGTTGTGACCGTGGCATAAGCTTCCAGCTTGTGTGTGGATTTCATTGAACAAGCGGCTGCCGAACTCGGCCAGAGCGTGAGCGACTTCGCTAGTACTACAGCGTAGAATGGAACTTCCGCCGCCAACGTCGACACCCACGCTACTTTTGCGGAGCAAAAGGCGACAATACGTTGATTGGGGAATTGAGTTAGCAGGAACGTAGGGATTCGAACACTGTCCATCATTCTAAGTGTTATGTGCCGCTTTGAAGTCGGCCATCGGATGGCTTGTCTTCAATCCAGTGCGGCCACATTGGATCTTGCTCGAGCCTCTCTAGTAGCGCGATGCTCCACTGGCGTGTGTATAAAACCGGATATCCGTCTTCCTGGCTGCGGCGAAAACACTCCTTTGCAATTTTGCGATTACCGTTTGCCAAAGCGTTCACACCTGCGACGAAATAGAACTCGGCTATCCTACGACTGGATTGCCTGCACTTGTCAGCAAGTTGTGAAAACTCGGTGGGTGATCCCATCAATTTAGCCGCCGGAATCAATCCTTGGGCAAGCGGGCTCTTTCACCACACTCCAACTTGCAGATCGCCATCAGCGTCCTCGACGAGATGCTTGTTCCCAGTATCACCTCTGACTGTCGAAGGTAGGACTGAGCGCGCAAGTAGTCACCGCGGTATATGGCGATTTGTCCTCTTAGAAAGTACTCCTTGCCTACGGAGAGTCCAAGGGACCGTGCTTTGGTAAGTTCGACTTCCGCGTCGTCCAACTCGCCTGCGATTGCGAGTTCGCTTGCGCGGCGTTGAGTATTCTCCAATTCCTGCAGCCTAAGTTCGCGAATGAGCGCAACGATTGAACAGAGTGCAACGAATCCCAATAGAACAAGGCTCGCAAGCGCGGGCTTTCGACGAGTCCACTTAACTAATCAGCCAAATAAACTCGCGCGTCTAGCTGAAATCGCATAGCGATTCACGAACCGCCGCAGGTCTTCGGCGAGTTGGGCGGCGGTTTGGTAGCGGCGGTCGGGGTCTTTTTCCATGCACTTCAAGCAGATCGTCTTGAGGTCGAGCGGGATGCGCTTGTTCAGCCGCCGCGGACGCTCAGGCTCCTTGTGCATGACCTTGGTCGATGTCCAGCAGGCTCAACATTGGAACAGTCGCGGCCATTTCTTCGGAGCCGCCGCCGAGGCCATGCGACGCATTCTAGTCGATCGCGCTCGTGCGAAACAAAGCCACAAACGAGGCGGTGATCGCTTGCGTGTCGAGTTGCACGAACCAGCAGCCGACCAGCCGGCATCCTGTGTCGATCTGTTGGCGCTGGACGAAGCACTCCAGCAGTTGACGGCGACCGACCCGCGCCGGGCTGAGTTGATCAAACTGAGGTTCTTTGCCGGACTAACCAACCAGCAAGCCGCAGAGATTTTGGGAATTTCGACATCGACCGCCGATAACGACTGGGCCTACGCCAAAACTTGGCTGCGTGTCAAAATGGGTGGCTGAGCGAAGCGAGTCGCAGGAAGATTTCGAATCCCTCCGGCTTGTCCGGCGGATCGTTAGGCTTCACGCTACAGCATGGGACGAGAAATCCCCGCTCCGGAAACAAGAATTCCAGAGCCAAATTGCTCAATTGCTATCTCCCAACTGAAAATATTTGAGAAAATCTTTCTAAAACGATTGGGTATGACGCCGCTGGAATCCGCACTGTATGGCTGAGAGCCGATTGCGGAAGTCTGATTGTCGCCTTGAATGGCGATTCCAACTGAGGAGTAACGTGATGAATGACAGAAAAATCGATGAAGCGGACGTATTCAATCTGGCGCGCAAGATCGCAGCTCCGGATGCCAGAGCCGAGTACTTGAAACAGGCTTGCGGCGACGACGCAGAACTGCAGGGCCGGATCGAGCGGCTGCTGGCTGCCTACGACCAGCAACCCAACTTCCTCAATGCACCGCCTGCGGGATTAGCTCCCACGGAAGAACGCCCACACGTTGTCCAAATCGAAAAACCTGGCCATCGTATCGGACCCTTCAAACTGCTCGAGAAGATCGGTGAAGGTGGCATGGGCACGGTCTTCATGGCGGAGCAGGAAAAGCCTGTTCAGCGCCGAGTGGCTTTGAAGATCGTCAAACCCGGTCGCGAATCCGAGGGAGCCTTGGCTCGGTTCGAAGCGGAACGGCAGGCGTTGGCCATGATGGATCAACCGCACATCGCGTGCGTGCTGGATGCCGGCTCGACGGCAGACAACCGCCCGTACTTCGCTATGGAATTGGTCAAGGGAAGTTCAATCAACTGGACATCGACACGCGCAGCGACATCTATTCGCTCGGCGTGCTCCTGTACGAACTGGTAACCGGCACGACGCCGTTCGATCAATCGCGATTGCGTAAGGCCGCGCTGGACGAAGCGGTCCGCATCATCCGCGACGAAGAGCCGCCGCGTCCCAGTGTAAGGCTGAGCAGCATCGCCACCTTGGCCAGCGTCGCCGCTCAGCGTCGCGTCGAGCCAACGAGGCTCCGCACGCTGGTCCGTGGCGAGCTGGATTGGATCGTCATGAAGTCGTTGGACAAGGAGCGCACGCGTCGTTATCAAACCTCAGCCGCCTTAGCCGACGACATCCAACGTTACATAACCGACCAGCGCGTCATTGCCCACCCCCCCACGCCTGGATACTTGATGCAGAAGTTCGTCAGACGCAACCGCATCGCGATTTCCGTGGCATCGGTGTTGCTGGTGACGTTTCTGGCTGGGTTTGCGGGAACGGTGTTTGGGCTAATTGAAAAAACACGCTTATCGCTGATGCTGCAGCGATCGAACATTGACCTTGACGAGAAAAAATCGAATCTTCAGACCAAGTCGAGCGAACTGCAGGAGTCCAATGAAACTCTCCGCCGAGAACGCTATGTCTCGGATATGACATCTGCACAAGCCGCGTACGAACGCGGTGAATATGATCTCGCTTTGCAGTTGCTTGATCGCAACAAGCCAAAGCCCAACCAGCAGGACTTGCGGGGCATCGAATGGGACTATTTGTGGAATTTGTTGCACGAGTTTGACGCAGCAGAAATAGTAGAATTCAAATCGAATACGACGGGACTCGCGGTCTCAGCATCCGGGAAATACCTAGCCGTTGCTCAAGTGGACGGTGTTATTTCCGTGCTAAATACTGACACTCGGCAGAGAGCAATTCCAGACATTAGGGGCGGCGACACTACGGGTGGCTGGGGCTCGCGAGTGGCTTTTTCCGCGCGCGGCGAACGTCTAGCCTATGTCGAGGAGGACAATCTTCATATTTCGCTCTTGGATTTGGAATCGGGTGCGAGAGTGCGGAACGCAGCAAAGGCAAACCCGCATCTTGATTTTGCACTTTCCGTTAAAGAAGACATTATTGCAGTTATGTCCAAGAACAAAATTGACTTACATAGCCTCAAAGATGGGACTCTTGTTCGATCTGCGAGCACAGACAAGCCCACAACTGGTGGACTAGTCTTTACGCCCGATGGTAAATTCCTTCTCGGAGGCGGCTTAATTGGCGAGCTGCGGGCTTGGAAACTGGATCAACTCGACCAACCTATCGAGTTTGAAGGTCATACGGAGATGACTAGAGCTCTCGCTACTTCACCTGACGGCAAGATCGTTGTAACCGGCGGTTACGATAGCAATGTCATTATTTAGAAAGCATTCTCGGGCGGATTCGAAAGAACTGCAGAATTGAGCGGACATAAGAATGCTATACATGGAATCACGTTTTCTCCAAAGACGGGCCACATTGTAACGTCCTCACGAGACACAACCATCCGAATCTGGAATCCAGCAACGTTTGAGACTATTTCAGTCATTCGTGGCAAACACTTTCAGCCCGTATACAAAGTCGCGTTTATTGACGAAGGCAATACGTTAGTGAGTAGCGGGGACAAGCGGTTGTACTTTTGGGATATGAATCACATCACGCCATCTCGCGTTTCGTGTTCCCAAGAGCATGCTGTATTTGGGTTCATGAAATTCATTGACGACAACGAATTGCTCTTTCGATCGCGCGAAGGCGTAAGCCGATTGACTATTGACACATTCGTTCACACCTTGCTTTTCGAAACGAAGAATCGTCCTGACAAAATAGCGATTTCACCTGACGGCGTAATTGCTGTGGGCTATGAATCATCTGTCGAATATTGGAGAAAGAATTCAAATCGATATGAATTGCGTCGAACCATTGCAATCGAAGGCACAATTCGTAATTTGAAATTCAGCCCAGCAAATGGCTGGCTCTTGGTTGGTACTGACTCAGAATTGATTTCAATGGATGCCGCAGGAACAGCTCACCACAGAATGAGTCTTGGAGGCAGGGAATGGATGACCTTAGCTACGCATGGTGAACTTGCCGCAATTCTTTTCCGAAATGGTAGCGTTGAGATCTGGAATCTCGCGGCAAAGCGTTTGCTCCAATCAATTCCTAGTGTATTTGATCTTGTTGCTGCAAATCGGGACGCTAGTTCAATGGAGTTTTCGAGTGTCCCGATAGGGACGGCATGTGCTAGCCTGGGATGCAAATCCCAGGTGAGGTGAAGTAAAGCGATGGATAGCGAAAGCCTTGAAGGGGCGACAGGCGTTCAGCGACCTGCGTCCAAACCCAACACCTGCCGTCGCTTCGCGACTTCCCGAGTCGAATCTTTTCACGTCCCCTGGGATTGGCATCGTTTCACACCGGGGGAAGTTGACATTCAACCTAGCCTCGATCGACCGAAGAGCGCGACAAGTCACCGGTTTCACACCGGGGGTAACTGACCGTTATAGCCTACCACTGCTAGGCTGATGGTAACGATCTGCCGAAATAAATTCGGCGGCATTCGTTCATGCCGTCAGCTTTATGCTGAGGGTTCTGACCACCTTCCTAGTGTAAAGTATTCTATTTGCCGCCTGCCAATTCGCGGTTCAGCCGATCGCGAAAGGCCCGCGCGAAATGTGTCACGAAGCGAGCGTCGCCATCCGCGAGCGACTTGCGAAACAACTCGAGCGCCCTTGACCGCTGCGACTGTGAGTAGGCAATCAGTCCGCGAAGAAACATCACTTGCGGATCATGTCCGGTCGACCAGGAATTTGAAGGGATTTCGCCCAAGATTCCTTCGCTCGGATCCGTCGCGCGTACGTAGTGAGCCAAGTACTCAATGGACTCGCGGTTGATCGACATGGCTTGATGGACGCTTTGCTCCAATTTTAGCCATTTCCGGCATCGAGCTTGTGCCTCGGGAAGATCTCGGCACAGCAACAGTACCCACATGATCTGTGCCCGCGCTTGCCAAGTTGGAACCTCTGCTTCAATTCGATCGCAAATGCCGATGGCCTCCGACTTGCGATCGTTCCACGCATGAACCATAGCTCTCATGAGCTGGGCATCGGGGCCGGTGTCGTTGACGACCAAGATGTCGGAATCCCTCCGCTCCGCAAAGTGCCGCTCGAACGCGGGCTGCAGAAGAAAACCCGACGCATGCTTCCAGAGAAACTCACGAGCTCTGGCGGCTCCTTGTTCATCGCCAATTGAAATGTCACTATCCGCTCGCATAAACGTTGCGATAAAATACTTAGGATGTTTGTCCAGCTTTTCGGCGGCGTCCCTGGCCAACTCCTTGAGATGCGTGTGCAGCGATGCATCTCCGCGTGCTAAGGCCATGATGTAAACTCCGTACTTCGTAAGCTGAATGAACGGTGTGTCGGGTAGAAACGGCGACAGCCTTTCAATTTCGCGTGCGGCATCTGCGGCCAGGGCAGTGTCAGAATCCATCCAGGCGCGATGCGACCAAGCAGTCGCCCGCATGGCCCGCGCAAAGAGCCAATTGGGATGATCGTTGACCACGGATTCGAACTGCGCCGCAGCCCGATCGTAATCGATGTAAAAATATGCATAGCCGAGAAAGAACTTGTCGAAATCACGCCAATCTTCTCGGGGTTGCCATGCCTCGACGTTAACTATGTGTTGCGACCATGTATGCCAATCTCCTGAGTAGTAGTAGCCGACGGCAAGCAGCGACTGTGCGGATATGTTGTGGGAGTCAGAAGCCACTGCCTGCTTAAGAAAATCAATCGCAAGCGCGCTTTGGCCGCGATGCAGCGACTCAAGCCCCTTCAGCGTGAGCACCCAGTCTTTGGGCACCGTCGACGACTGGGCAACTTCGATTGTTTTTTGGAAGCCGTCAAACTCTCCATACATCACCTGCAAAAGAGCTCGTTCGACGAGCATCATATTCATTTTCGACATCGTCGCGCGTTCTTTCTCAACGGCTTGCTCCGCGACTGTTGCAGCTTGCTGCGCGTCCGCTCTTTCTCTTTCAACGCGCTGCAGGGAAACAATCATGGTGATCAATCCCAAAAGGAGAGCTGACACAACGACAACGTTTCCAATAACCATCCTTCGATGCTTGGCTACAAACTTCCGCATTCGATAAGCGACTGACGGCGGATACGCTAACACGGGTTCGCGATTCAAATACCGCGTTACGTCATCCGCCAGCGAGTTGCAGGTTTCGTAGCGTCTCTGGCGATCTTTTTCGAGAGCCTTCATCGCAATCCAATCCAGCTCACTTCGCACCAGTGTTCGCAGTCGTTCCGGCGTTGTGCCGCGATGTTTGGCGAGTTGGCTCAGTCGCTTGCCGGAATTACTCAGTCGCGTGCTTGGCCTTGGCGGCTCCTCCTCGCGGATTAGCCGCTGAATCTCGACATACGTCGCTGTCCTCACGCGGTCGATCTCGAGTGGTGGCGTGCCAGTCAACAGCTCGTAAAGCAACACGCCTAACGAATAAATATCGCTGCGAGTGTCGACGTCCAGTCCGCTCAAGGCGGCTTGTTCGGGGCTCATATATTGCGGCGTTCCGATCATGTTGCCGAAGGTGGTGAACAGCGTCTTCTCGGTCAATTGCTGGTTGATGGCTTTAGCGACTCCAAAGTCGATCACTTTTACAACGGGCTGGTCGTCGTGCAGCGTCACTAGAATGTTGGACGGTTTCAGGTCGCGATGGATGATCCCCTTCAGATGAGCGTGCTGGACCGCCTGACAGACGGCGATGAACAGCTTTAGACGGTTCTCGGTCGCCATTTCCAACGAATCGCAAAAATCGGTGATTGGGATCCCTCGGACTAACTCCATCACGAAGTAAGGTCGACCGCTGTCGGTCGCGCCACCGTCGAAAACTCGAGCGATATTCGGATGGTCCATCATCGACAGGGCTTGCCGCTCAGCCTCGAAGCGAGCCACGACGGCTTTGGAATCCATGCCTGGCTTGATGACCTTCAACGCCACTTTGCGACGGACCGGTCGAACTTGTTCGGCCATGTACACTACGCCAAAGCCTCCCTCGCCGATCTGCTGCAATAGTTTGTAGCGCCCGATCTCCTGACCAGATTGTTCGATAACCTGCGGATGCTCCTCAGTCGCGGCAACCGCCGGGTTCGACTTGAGAAATTGGCTTTCCTGATCGTATACTGCCAGCAATGCTTCGACTCGTTCGCGCAGGGCTTGATCTCCCGCACAGATCTGGTCCAGATACTCGATTCGGGCTTCGATTGAGGCGAGTTTCCTCGCGAAATGAAATAGGCGCTCTTCATCGAGCTGACGATCGGTCACTGGTTTTCTCCCTTTTGGAAACGAAACATTGTTTTTCGTCCTACTTCCACTCTATGCGAAATTTAGGCCTCAAGACCCTAATCGATTCTGGAATTTTTTTGACACTTCTCGCTGATCGCCAGCAAATGGCCTTCCGTCGGATTTCTTCGGAGGCATTGTTTTGGCGATCAATGTAGCTGTCAGATGCCGTCCCGCTGGCGTAAAGCCAAATGGCACTCACTTTGTAAATTTTGAGCCTCAATGCGCTAGCATGAGGGCTTGAACTGTCAGTAATTCATCGATTCCCGGCCCGCACGCAAGCGCAATCGCAAGAAACAGGAAGTTCCTTCCGGTTTCTTGAATTGAGCCTGAGGCGCTAGCCGAGCCCCGCCGCAGGAAATCGGCTAGCGCCTCAGGCTCAATAGGCTTCAATCTAGTGGAAGGAACTTAAGAGTTTTGGCACTAGCGCGTTGCGGCTCAAAGTGAGTGCCATTGGGCGTAAAGCCAAGGGAAACGATTGCATTTGCAAGAGTTGCATACTGGCGATCATCGAGAAGTGTCGTTTTTTTCAAAAGAGTTGCGAATCTGAAAAATCCGTTGGGGTTTCTATCCGCGGATTTCGCATGGTAGGGTGTAGGATAATTCTTTCACCCCACTTCAGGTGTTTCCATGGCTAGCCGACAACTCGACGAAGAAACGATTTTCCATGTAGCACGAGAACTCTCCAAGCCCGAGTTACGAGCCAACTATCTTGACCAGGTCTGCGCCGGTGACCAGGCGTTGTTTGAAGGGTCGAGGCGTTGCTAGCGGTCCACGCTACGCAGCGACGCATATCTCCGTCTCGCAAGAATCCCACCGGCTTGACCGGTGGATCGTTAGGCTTCACGCTTGGGTAACACGAAACCTAAAAATCCGCCGGGCAAGCCGGCGGGATTTACTTGTCACTCCACAAAACTCGGCTTCACGCGTTGCCCAAAATGACCAGCCGTATGTTTCCATCAATAGCCGCAGCTGGTCGCAGGTATGAATCCAAACCTAACTAAAGCGTTCCCCTCGCCATCTGTGCTAATCCGGCATCAAGCTGTTGCCTCGGAAAGCCGCTGGAAGCTAAGCCACGTTCGCGAACGGGAGAAGAACATGGAGGACAATTGATGTACAATCAAAGTTTCAACGTTTTGTCATTTCAGGCTAACTTTTGCCGTTCCTCCAGCTTTCTGCCATGTCCGAAGTAACGCGCATGCTGTCGAGAATCGAATCGGGTGACCAAATGGCAGCCGAACAGTTGTTGCCACTGGTTTACGATGAATTGCGTCGACTGGCAGCCTCAAAGTTGGCTCATGAAAAACCTGGTCAGACGCTGCAAGCCACCGCACTGGTCCACGATGCTTACCTGCGGTTGGTCGATCAGAGCGAGCCACAGCAATGGGACAATCGCAGACATTTCTTTGCAGCCGCTGCCGAATCCATGCGGCGCATACTGATCGAACGGGCGCGGCACAAGAAAAGCCTCAAGTGCGGCGGCGACGTCGAACGTATCGAATTGAATGACATTCAACCCGCCATCATGCCGCTCGCGTGCGAAGATCTGCTTGCGCTGGACGAAGCACTGGAGCGACTTACCGAGCGTGACGCACGCAAAGCCCAACTCGTCAAGTTGCGATTCTTCGCTGGTCTGACTACTGCCCAGGCCGCAGATGCCTTGGGCGTTTCCCTTTCAACCGCCGAAAACGATTGGAGCTACGCGCGATCTTGGTTGCGGCTTGAAATGTCCGGAGGCGTTGAAGATTAACTCGCACGAATCGTTGAGAACGCCACGAATTTCCTTGCAATTCACTCGCAAACCCTTCAACGAAATGGAACATTCAAGAAAAGTCGCGATTTTTTTGGAAATCAGTTCGGGTCGCATTCAGTGGATTTCGCATAGATTCCAGTTGGGGCAGAACGCAATCAAAATACGATCAAGGGATAAACCATGGGCAGCGGGCAGCTAAACGAAGAGTCGATCTTTCAAATCGCAAGAAAGATCGATGATCCGGTTGGACGCCGAGAATACCTCGAGCAAATATGTGCAGGCGATCAGGGTTTGCGCCAGCGAGTCGAAGCCTTGCTGGTCGTCCACGAAGGAAAAAGTGATTTCCTGCGTTCTGTGCCCGCGGAGTTAGCGGCAACCGTGGACCAGGAATGCAGTTTAGAGCGGTTGGGGACGATGATCGGTCGCTTTAAGCTGATCGAGCAAATCGGCGAAGGGGGTATGGGGTCGGTCTGGGTGGCTGAGCAAACGGAGCCCGTCCGTCGAAAGGTCGCTCTGAAGTTGGTTAAGCCCGGCATGGACTCACGTCAGGTCATCGCCCGTTTTAATTCGGAACGCCAAGCGTTGGCATTGATGGACCATCCGAATATCGCCAAAGTTTTCGATGGCGGTTTGACCGAACAAGGCCGTCCGTATTTCGTCATGGAGTACATCAAGGGCGTACCGCTGACTGAATATTGCGATATGGCCAAGCTTTCATTGCGAGAACGATTGTTGTTGTTCCTTCAGGTGCGACATCCGAGTGTAGTGGCTGACTCTAGCAAAGGATACAATGTACCGTATAGGACGCCCAATTATGTAAGAGCACCTCATGCAAGCAAATGAAACTGGAATACAATGCACAACACCACATTTAGCCGCCGATTCCTACTGCAACTGGCTGCTGGCTCGCTCGCATTACCAAAATCCGCGTTCGGTGCTGCCGCCAGTGCCGTTGACGCGGGACTGAGCCTTGGTTTCAGTCTTTATGGTATGAAGACAGTGCCATTAGTCGCTGCGTTGAAGACCTGTAGTGAGATTGGTTACACACAAGTTGAGTTCGCTCTCAACGAAGGCTATGCAACGGAACCTGCACAGTTCTCGAAGGAGGACCGTATCCTGGCGACTGCGAAGTTAAAGGAACTGAACCTTGGTTTGCCGAGCTTGATGGTGAATATCAGTCTGACAGCAAACGACAAGGCTCACGCGCAGTCATTGGAGTTGATCGCTGCTGCAGGCCTTGTCGGCCGAGACATTCTGCCTGAAACCCCTCCCATCTTAGAAACCGTTTTAGGCGGCACTCCAACGAAGTGGGAAGAACAGAAATCTGGCATGGCTGACAAGCTACGTGAATGGGCGGCGGCGGCCCAACAAGCCAAGACGATCATCGCGATTAAAGCGCATGTCAACAGCGCAGTTAACTCACCCGAGCGATTGTTGTGGTTGCTCGACGAGGTGAAGTCTCCGGTGATCGAGGCGGCGTATGACTACAGCCATTTTGAGCTTCAAGGGATTGACATGGAAGAGTCGCTCACGTTATTGCTACCTCGCACGAAATTCATTCATGTCAAAGATAGTCAAGGCGATTCGACTAAGTTCCAGTTTTTATTGCCGGGGGAAGGACGTACGGACTACGTTAAGTATTTCTCGCTTTTGCGAAAGTTCAATTACAAGGGCCCAGTGTGCGTCGAGGTCAGCGGACAGGTTTTCAATAAGAAAGATTACGACCCGATTGTCGCGGCAAAAAAATGTTACGCGACGCTTTCAGAAGCGTTGAAGAGGACAGCATAGGACCCATGCACGAGTTTTCGCACACAACTTGTTTAACCGCGTGCCCATCGGGCCGCGTTTCCTCGCGAAAGCGCGGGGCGATGCCCACGCGGTTAAACGAAGAAACGTATGCTTGGGTGCTTAACCTGACTTGCGAGCAAGAAGACGTAAACAAGAGCAAACTTAATCAAAGAGCTTGGGCCGGAGTCCCCGACTTCTGGCGCAAAGTCATTCTGGGCGAAATTCGAGAATAGTCGACACTTCTCGCTGAACGCCACCGTACCCCCGAACTAGTCTCGGGGGACAGTTAATTCCACCGGCATAAAGCATAAAGCCGTCGGCATGAACGAATGCCGCCGAGTTTATCTCGGAGGATCGTTACTGTCTGCCTAGGAAGCGTGGTCAGAACCCTCGGCATAAAGCGCAAAAAGCCGGTGGTGATCAGCGAGGAGTGTCCTTTTTTCGGCTTTTTTCGTTCCTTTCGGCGCGTCTTCGAACAGTGGGAGAGGAATTATCTTGGTGCAATCAGCGACTCGGAAAGAAACTGGACAGGCCCTGATGTGCCGATCGCCTAATAGCGTGCATCGAATCCGATAATGGAATCGGCCAGTCGTTCGGCTCTGGTGATTGGCATCCAATGAGTTCCGCATGGGACGATCTCTAATGTCGAGCCGGTAATGGTTTGATGCAATCGCGTCGCTTGAACGATCGGAAAGTGTTTGTCATTTTCGGCCCAGAGAATTAAAGTCGGGCAACGAATTGCCTCATACAAACCTGGCAACTGGTCCATTGTGCCTTGATATCCCGCACACATTTTGCTGATGAAGCGACGGACTTTCATTGATGAGAAGGCTGTCCAGAAGTCGTTTCGCAATTGAACATCGATTCGTTCACCTTTCTTCAGAAATGTTTTTTGGGCTCGACGAAAAATCAGTCCTGGCAGCGATCGCAGGACAAACCGATTGAAGCCAAACTTGCGCAGCAATCGAATTTCCCACGATGTCTTCTCTTTCCCAAAGACAAGCGAGTTCATCACGACCAGATGTTTTACGCGATTGGGATACATCGCAGCAAAAGCCAGCGAGGGTTGACCGCCCATGTCTATGCCTACAATGGTTGGACGTGGTAAATGCAGTTCATCGAATATCGCCAACAATCGCTTCGCCATTAATTGAGGTGTCGCGCCTCCTGGCCATTCGTCGCTGTAACCCATCCCCGGCCAATCGAAGGCTATGACCTCGAACCGATCCGAAAGCAGCGGAGCAAGTCGGCTCCAGATCTGCAGGTTTTCGGGATAGCCGTGCAAAAAAACGATCGGTGGCCCATGACCAAGACGTGCGATTCGCAAACGTTTTCTGTTGCTTAATTGAATTTGTTCCGTGGCAAGCAGCGAAGCCCCGTTCATCGCCTCACCACTGCATCCGCCAGCAGTTGGTCAGCCGCAAGTATCCCACTTACCGCACAAAAACTGACCCATTGCCCAGGATGCGTTGCACTTCCTGAGAGGTAAAGGTTGCGAATCCAAGGACTTCTGTGCGCCAGTCGTCCCGACAGCATGAACCGTGAAGTCATCACTGGATTCATACTGTGGTTATGGAGGTTGAAAAGGTTACCCCATTCGTTGGGAATGCGAGTCTGTAAGATGCGCACATCGTCGAACAATTCACGCCACCAGTTTTCTGTTTCAACCACTCGGTGGAGGAAATCACGTTGTACCGCTTCGCCGTCCGACTCAGCATGAACATGGTCCATCGGAGCGATTAACCGAGCTGGATACCAGCCATTGTTTTCAAGGGACGGATCGATCACGCCTGGAGTGATTAGCAGTCGGCAACCATCGAGTTCATTTCGAAGCTGGAATCGCAAGTAGGGTGCCTTTGGCTTTCCTTTCACGGCAAGGTAGGCACAGACGCCAGGTGATTGCAGCGGAAGCTGCTTGAAGTAATGTCGTGTTCGATTGCTCAGGACCACTTGGCCGTCGTGGTCCAGCAACGTGGAATAGGTCGCGAGCCCGACATTGGACACCACAGCGTCGGCGGGCAGTATTTCGGCATCAATCTCGACTCCCGACACTGCGTTCTTATTACAGCAAATGCGACGAACTTTTGTATTGCAGCGGAATTCCACGCCAGCCTCAACAGCCGCCTGGACCAGGACTTCCGGGATCATCCTGATTCCGCCATGTGGATGGCACGCGCCCGCTCGATGAATCACCGATGTCACTAGTGCCAAAGGCGACGGGGCTGCGCCGGCAAGCTGACCGGCCACGTGTGTCCAAATGCTGAGCGCTTGCACGACAGATTCCGGCAGTCGCGACGATCTATAAATGGACCCCAATGATCGCAAGACAAACGGCACGTCGCGTATTGCGCCGAAGCGAATAAGATCAAGCAACCCCGGTCGTGATACCCACTGCATTGGTTGCAGCCTCTGATAGATCAAATCCGTTCGATTGATAAAACGTCGGTAGAGTTCTCCGGAACCTGGCCAGCGGGCGTCAAATTCGGAAGCTGTTCGTTCAAACGAGTCGTAGACTGAAACCGGGAGCGCCGAACCATCGTCTACTTGATAGACGTGTGATATTCGTTGCAACTGCGGTTGGCGGTCGTTAGCGATTCCTAACTGCCCGAATGCCCATTCGAGACCGAGGCGATCAAGCAGGACGTATGGGCCTGAATCAAATCGAAAGCCTTCCAAGTCGAAGCCTGACGCTAGTCCGCCAGCGGTCGAACGTGCTTCGACAATCGTAATTTGGCAACCATGTTGAGCCAGTCGAATGGCCGAACAAAGCCCACCGATTCCAGCTCCTATGATGACGACCCGCCGAGTCATGTGTCCCTCATAATCGTAAGTCCGGCACGTTTAAACCTAGCAACCAGCGGACGGCACGGCGAGTTGTTCTCAAATGCACTCCTTCACGGCTAATCAACGGAAACGCCTGCTTATCCATTTCCGGTACGAACAACGACCCACGGCCACTTCCCATTACGTACACTGGATACGCCATGATACTCAGTAGAGAACGTAGTTCATTATGGTAAGGCCCACGCCAGTTATCGATAGATGAATCCTCTCCCACAACTTCGATTTGGTTTTCCGCTCCTCCAAACCACTGAGCCGTGCTCCTCAACAAGCTGGATGATTCAAACCTCTTGACGCCGATATGTCGCAAAGCCACTGTATCGACAGCCAACGCATCCGGACCCGCATAGAATCGCAACGGGTGAATAGGCTTTCGACTCCCCATCACACCAACAAGCCCATCCGGGACGTCTTCAAAGGCATCGACGATTCCGAAGTGCGGTGGGAAGTCGTTCAGTAACATCATGACTGCTGTCGCACGATCGGCTTGCCGTTCAAGAAACAAATATTCGTCGCAACGACCACCAACCCATTCAATATTGCCCACGCAGAGCAAGGCACTCTCGATCGGATGGCTCCGCAATTTAGGGAACGAGATCCGAAAGTCAGCATCACGCCATGTTTTCGCGATCGTATACTGAGCCATCCCTCGTGAGTATTGGTGTTGCACTTGCTCCTCTTCAGTATCGACGATCCGATAATGTTCTGACCTGACGCCGAAATAATCTGCGACCTCACGAACCGAGCGGTTCTGAAAAAAGCGATCATAGATATTTCTTCCCTCAATGACTGCAATGTCGGAACATCCAAACTCACGTAAATAAGCTGCGAGATCATCGAGGAGCTCAGGAGATGTCACCGGCGACAAGTCCTTTCGATGGTAACCCAGCATAAACGTTGGCTTGATGGCGATTTTCATTTGTTCAACCGGTAAATTCAAAAACTCAGAACGCTGCCGAATTGCGTGGAGCAGGCCACAATCATCCAGCAGCCGACGGAATAATACACGTTTTTCCTCTCTTTTCGCGGAATGGAGTACACGTACACTTTGTCCGCTACCGATTGGGTTCTCGGTAATCGAAAGACGCCGTTGCTTACGCGGCAGGAATTCTTCGCCGACTTCGCGAATTTGCTCGACGAGCGATTCAAAGGAGTAGTCAATGGCCAACGTGTCGTGCTCTGTCAACGCCTCAGCCAGAATTTGAAACACCCGGCAATGACGGTCTTCGTCCTGAGCAACTCGCACGAAATCCCGCGCAAGCTGCTCGTCAAGGTCTGACTGAGATGCCGCTAGTTCTGCAATGCGATACCAGCAGACCGCTGCGGTTTGTTCCGCATCAATATTGAAAACACAAAAGTTGCGGAACGGTCCAAGCTGTAAATGCTTTTTCACATCATGTGGCACTTTTCCTATCAGCCCGCCAATTGCAGTGATGATCGTTGCAAAGAGTCGCGAAAATGGCGATCGGCTCCAGCGACTGTGTTGTAGTACCGATCCTGCCCAGCCACCAATGCCTCCGCCTGCTTGTGTCAGGATCGCCTGAGTCCGCAATCGCCATCCACCCAGTTTGAGAATGGCACCACGAATATAGATCGTGTGCATTTCCTCATCCTTCCAAATCCAGACAAGCGAGTGTCTGAACAGATCCTTAACCTCCTCTGCAATGGGCATCGCCGCAATTCTCTGTTGCATCAGTGACTCGCGATAACCAATCGACACAAGTTCTTCGCGTTCAAGCGCCAGCAGGAACAGCTGTATCATTTCCCGGCGGGGATTGTCGATGCAGGCCTTGCGTACCACTGCAAGTTCACGTTCAAATTCGTCGAAAACCGCGCCCATAGTTAATTCTACTCTGAGGAATGTTTAAGTGAGCGGTTGGTTTAGAAAACTACTCGTCAAGCCTCGCTCCAACCGTCGCCAGCGGTAGCAATGCATCAACCTCGCGTTGAGCAGCCCAGGCGATTCCGCGTAGCAGTAACGCTCGATAAAGTGGATCGTCAAAGGACCATGAATAGTGCCCAGCAATCGTTGAAAAGACACGACCGCGGCCATGCTCGACGGTCCATATTTGGGGATGCGTTTGCCCCTCCTCGTCTTGCGTCGCGAGCACTTGCAGTTGAGCGCGGTCGCCGGTCAGATTCCAGTAACTTTCATCCTCAAGGTTCAGTTCTGGCAATCCCTTGAGAATTGGATGATCTGGTTGTTGCCACTTTAAATTTAAAGGACCGTGCCGGTATCGAACTTTTGGGACATCGCATGCGAGACCTATCCGCTGTGCCAACGCCTCTGGCGATTTGCGACCGTTGAGTGCAAAGTGAATGAAGACAAGCCCGCCGCCACCTGCTAGGTACTCGTCTAAAACCTTCGACTTCGATGCATCCCAGCCAGGGTTGGCACTATTAAACAACACCAGATCGGCTTGTCGTGTGCCGTTGAATAGGCTGTCCTCAGGCCATGCGTCATAGACACTGACTTCGACCCGATTGTCAAGCGACAGCAAATACCTCCACCGTTTCTGAAACAACGGATAGTCGTGTTCGTCCGGCCCATGATCTTTTGGCCCGCTAATCAAAGCGATTCGAAGTGGCTTGCGATCGGTTGCTGATTCAGCAGTGGGCCTCGAAGTCGTTTGAAAGAAATTCTCCCATTCTAGTTTCGTTCTCGGGGCTGCGACGTCTTTCCGTACAAATGATGCTGGTTCAAAAGGCTTTGTGATCAAGAATGCAACAATGTCCATTACTTCAGTTGACGTCAATCGGTTTGAATAGTCTCCGGGCATGGCCGATTGCTTCGAAAGTTTAAGTTCGTCGATGTCGGCAGTCGGCACGGTAACTCGATCACCAGTTATTGTCCCAAAAACGATCTGCTTATCCGACTGTTCCAGAATTGTTCCTGTTATGGTTTTTCCTTCTTTTGTCAGGCAAACAAATCCAAGGTGGTCCGGGTTGATCATAGCACTCGGATTGACGATGTCTCTGACGAGAGCATCGATTTCTCGAGACGGTGCGTTGGCCAACGGGGGCCCGATCATGTTTCCGCCAGAAGTCACGCTGTGGCATTTGGAACAGGCGGTCTTTTCACCATAAAAAAGGGCTCGGCCTCGCAACCAACTCGGTTGTTCTTCTGCAGCAGAATTGTTAGCGTTGGACCTGAATCGCGGCATTTCGAGCTGCTTCGATTTAGGTGCTTGGCTTCCGACGATTTTGCTAGTGTCGAGGAATTTTTTCGACGGGTCCGCTTTGTCCAATCGGAAACGTCTGATGGGAACCGCTCTCGAAACATGGTCCGCTGCTGATCGGTAATGCGCGGTTAACGTTGCGCTCTTTTCCGAGCCCAAGACGCAGTCGACCGAGAACGGAGTCGAGTCATCGGATCGATGCGTTGCAACGGAACGCCATGCGTCATCGTAATGGTTTAGGACTGTTCCTGGGGACCGGGAGCTAAGCAATCGATCGCTTTGAACAACCAAATCGATTTGTTCCGCAACTGGTTCGTAGTCAAGCGTCGAACCTGGTTGAACGGGCGGTTCTAGGCAATGTGAAGCATCAAAACGTGTCGTTAACTGCAACCGATCGGAACTCTCCATCGCCTTCCAAAACGCATCATGCAGTGAACTGCCTCTTGTTAAACGGCGAGCCAAATTGAGATCCGCGTGAGGCAACACGATTTCAGAAACCGTCTTGAAGTCGTCCGCTTCCTTTGACGACAACCTCGCATAAACACCAGACACTTCCAGGGCCAAATCAATCAGCTCGGTCGGCTTACCCTCTTTCGTTCGTTGAGTCGACGGCAAGCGAACGACGTAACGCCAATCCGATCGAAGCGGTTCGGTTGTGATCAGAATGTTTCTTAGGTCAGGTGAGGTTGCGATGGATAGAACCACAACTCTTTCGCGGACTGTTTTGATTTGTTCGCGTACTGCCTCATAGGGTGGGACCAAAGTTGCATGGGTATCACCGGCTTCAACATAGGGACCGCCAATGACTTCGACTTGTTTGTTGATCTTCCGCAACGTATCCGGTTCGAGTGGTCGATCCATGGCAATGCAGATCTCGGTTGGCCCCGTCGAGTAGATTTGCGTCGGTTGAGCTGCTTGTTTATCGATGTAGCGAATTTTGTAGATTGTACCCGCACCTTCGGGACCTGTTCCCCAGTCCGGTGGTCCGGAATGGGTCGCGATGAGTAGAGAGCCATCGGGAGTGACAGTGCAATCGATCGTCAGTTTGTTAAGTCGGGCTATGGTTTGATTTCGAGCGACGTAGCCATGTTCACTTGACAAAAGTTCCGTTCGAAAAATCTGCCCGCGGGATTCACCGCACACGAATACGTTTCCAGCCCAACTGCTAGGTCCAAACGTTGGGCCACCGCAAACGGTTCGATTGAAGAAGATGCCGCAGGTGGATTGATGTTGCGGCGCATACTCAAAGACTGCCGGTTCGTTCACGACGTTTGGTAAATGCTTAGGGTGCCGTGGAGGGAATCCGTAGTGTTTGCCCTCGACGATGTGAAGCAGCTCATCAAAGGGATTGCCGTTGGGAAGCCAAGTGGCTCCTTCTTGTTCGCTCGTAATTAGTTGCCCCTCGTCGGTCCAATCCATGGAAACTGGGAATCGGACGCCCGTACAAACAGTTTCTCGTTTGGACCAATTTGGAGAGACTTTTTGAATGGTACCCCGCACACTTCCGAGATCGTATTCCGAGATCCCCTGTTTGTTGACTTGGTGGCCATTCGCGTAGTCCGCACACCCGATCGCAAAATAGAGAGTACCGTCTGGAGCCATGGCTGCGCCAACTGCATCCACTCTTGGAGAAATCTCTCGCCAGCCACTGGCGATTATCTTTTCGGTGTCCGCAATATCATCGCCGTCCGTATCGGCCAACATAGAAAGTTTGCCCTTGGAGGCCACGATGACGCCAGAGCCATGTGCGTAGCCTAGCGGTGTTACGACCAAGCCGATCGGTCCGCGGAGTCTGCCCTTGTTGTCCCAATATAGAGTGGCGGAATCCTCGAGCCCATCACCATTGGTATCGCGAAGCAACCATACATTTCCGTTGTATCCCAGCGCGACCAAGACGCCATCGTGACGATAGCGTAGATTGTTTAGATTAGTTAGTTCCAACGGTAACTTTTCAACCGCGAAGCCCGGCACCAGCATATGCACATCGCTTTTGTAAGCCATGTCGTCTGACTTTGCAATCGAGGCAGTCTGAATTAGGCTGCAGAGGATAGCGACGAAGCGAATGGTGGTTTGCATGTTACAGAGGGGAGGGAAAAACGTTCAATGGATACGCCACAATATAGCCACTCGGGACGACGGACGACAAGTAATAAATAGCAAGCGTGAGAGCTCTTGGACACGAAAGGCTCGACCGCCCTGATTTGGCTGGCGTTGAGTCAACTCGTCTCCATCGGTCCTCGCCATCGTTATCCGACTTAATTCAAAGAATCAAATTTCGCGAACGACCGCGATCTCAACTACGCGGTCATTTAAATTCGCGGAAAATAAAAAACGAAGCGGCGGCACATTGATGCCACGAAGCCCCTCAGCAACTTCAATTCCTTTGAGGTGTGCGTCGTCGCGAAGAATCCGATCTATTTCAACTGACGCTGCTGAGACTCCATTCCGATCCGAACTTGCCAGCCATGCCTCGCCAAGATCACGGTCAGAACTCTTGGTCCATGTAACCGTGTATCTCACTCGTTCGCCTCTAACTGCCGCAGATGTTCCTTGACCTCAGCGGTAGTGTATCGTGGTTCGTCTGACGCCAATCGCTCTTTTGCAATTCTGATATCTTCATCTGTAAACGGCCTTGCGAAATAGCCAAGGCGCTTTCCATTGGCGTCAACGATTTCAACACTCTCACCGGCTTCAGCAAACAACTTTGCCTGATCAGCGGTTGCGACGACTTGTACCATTTTTCTATATCTCCTAAAATTTGGGTGCTACGCTATTTTACCTGATTGCGCGACGCTGATGCATTTTAGCCTCAACGGAAGTTCACGTTTTTCGCGGTAAAGCGTCGGCGAATTCCAAGTTTTGTGCAATCTGAGGCAAATTGGCATATAATGCTGTCTGCATATTTCATAGTGTATCCAGCCTTTTTGCGATTTCGACGAAGCTCAATCATGTCCAAATCCGTTTTGTTATCGATCCTCTGTGTCGCGGTGGTTTTCCATTCCGCCATTCGGGCTGAGGATTCAGTACCAGCATTCGATCGAGTCCACGCGGCGATCTCGAAAGCTCTGCCAACTCTCGAAGCGGGCTCTGTTGGGTCTGCGGACAAGCGTCAGTGCTTTACCTGCCATAGCCAAGCTCTCCCTGTCTTCGCCTTCGTTGAAGCAAAACGTCAAGGGTTCAACGTCGATGAGGACAACCTAAAACGGCAACTGAAGCATACCTACGAGCACCTCAAACGAGGCTTGGCAAACTACCGTCAAGGTAAAGGACAGGGGGGGGACGTTTTGACTGCGGGTTATGCTTTGTGGACGCTTGACGAAGGGGACTGGCCAGCCGATGAGGTTACAGAAGCAGTCAGTCATTACCTGCTTGAAACGCAATCGGATATCAAACATTGGCGACATAGGGGCAGCCGCCCACCAACTTCTGGAAGCGACTTTACAGCAACCTATGTCGCCTTGCGTGCACTCACTCATTTCGGAACAGAAGATCAACAAGAATCTATCGCAGAAAGACGAAAGCTCGTGGCCGATTGGGTTTCGATCGCGAAACCAGTTGAAACAGAGGACTTCGTCTTCCGCCTCAGTTCATTGCAATATCTAGATAGCGAGCTCGGAACGCTGGATGAAGCAGCCTCTGCGCTGCTGAAATTGCAACGGGATGACGGCGGCTGGGGACAAAAAGCCGACATGACCAGCGACGCCTATGCGACTGGTTCCGCTCTCGCGTCACTCATTTGCGATGGCCACATCCCATCCACAAACGAATCGATCCGCAGGGGAATCGAGTACCTTCTATCGACACAGCTCGACGACGGGACTTGGCAAGTTACAACGAGGGCAAAACCGGTTCAAGAGTACTTTGAATCCAACTTTCCACACGGAAAAGACCAATTTATTTCTGTATCGGCTACCGCTTGGTCGACACTCGCATTGCTCCATTCAATTCAACCCGCCGATGGCCGCAAAGCTGCATTGGAATCGCCTCCTGCATCCGAAGTATCCCCTGACGAAGCAATTTCGAGCTTTGCCGATCTCGATCGGGTGATACAAGACTTCATGACAAAGCACGAAGTGCCAGGTGCGAGCATTGCAGTGACCGCGAATAGTAAAATCGTTTACTCAAAGGGATTCGGCTTCGCAGACGCTGAAACTCAATTGCCTGTGCAGCCAACAAGCTTATTCCGAATAGCAAGTCTCTCGAAACCGATTACGGCAGTTGCAATCCTTCAGCTGGTGGAACAAGGAAAGCTTAAGCTCGATGATAGGGTTTTTGCGATTCTGGATTTCGGTACCGAGATTGACGCGATAGGTGCAGACTTTGATGTGCGACTTCGCGATGTCACGATCGAACATTTGCTTCAGCATCGCGGCGGTTGGGATCGAGACAAATCCTTTGACCCGATGTTTCAATCGGTGCGTTTCGCGAAGCAACAAGGGGTTCCTGCTCCAGCTGGACAGAGGGAGATTATCCTATCAATGCTGAGCCAGAAATTGGATTTCGATCCAGGCCAGCGATACGCTTATTCCAATTACGGATACTGTTTATTGGGGAGGATCATCGAAAAGATTGTCGGTGTGCCATACGAAAAATACGTTCAAGCGAAGGTGCTGCAACCATTGGGGATTCGGTCGATGCAAATCGGTTCAACAAGGATGAATGGAAGAGTTCCTGGAGAGGTGCATTACTATGCCTCTGGTAATACCAAATCGGTTTTTCAATCCGATTTAGGTGAAGGCGTGCCGCCGCCATACGGCGCTTGGAACCTGGAGGCAATGGATTCGCACGGTGGTTGGATTGCGACGGCTGAGGATCTCCTGAAATTTGCGGCATCCTTTGACGATTTGGATCACTGTCCGATATTGTCACGAGAGAGTATCGATCGAATGCATTCCCGTCCGATGGGTTTTGCTGGATACGACGAAAGCAACGAACCGAAGGAGAGTTTTTATTCTCTTGGTTGGTTGAATCGAGTCACCGCCGATGGCAGTCTCAATCATTGGCATACAGGCTCGTTACCGGGAACTTCAGCGATCTTGATTCGACGGCAAGATGGTCACAACATGGTTGCTCTACTGAATACACGCGACAGCAAGCACTCAGAGCACTTAGGGAAAGCGATCGACAAACTATTGCACAGGGTTGTGAACGTGATCTCGCAATAGCGTTTGAGCCAACGGCCATGACAAATGGATTTAAGCTTGCCATGCGACCCTATCTCGATGGAAGCCGGTTTCATGTCGAACCATCATTTCGGTTTTTGTCGTCGCCAACTTTTACACTCTTGCCGTAAGTGGGCTTGCGCTGGGCTGACGGTAGCCGAAAAGCATAGCAATCCACAGGACAAGACATTCAGCTTATCAAGAAGTGGCAAACGGTCGGTTATTGTTCCTGATCTCTGGTAATATGTGGTAGCCTCGGCAATGCCTTGACGCAATCTACGCCCTATCAGGTTGGAAGATCTATGGAACCCACCGCAGCCCAAGCCAAACAACGATCAGGTTCACTCTGGCGCTTATGGCCCATGTGGATGTTCATCGTAGTTGCTTTGCTGTTTGACCTGTTCAGCACTCCGCTTGTTTTGCAGTTCCAATCGAGTGGACCACTAAACCGAAACTTAGTGATTTGTTTGGTTATTGGCTCAGTAATTGGCCAAGCATGCATCATCTGTCTCCTGGGAGGACTCTGGGGTCGTAGTTGGCTCAGCGGCTATATGCTAGCGGTAGCTCTCGCAACAATTGGAACTTTTCTTTTTATGTTGGGTGAAGAGCTGACGTACCGATCACAGTTCGATTTGAGTCGAAGACTGATACCAATATTTGCCGGTACGCTTGTTGTTCCTGCGTTTGTTCTGGCCGGAGTTTCACCAATGTTGTTCTTTCGAGGGCGCTATGGTTGGCGGCTGACTCGACGGAACGAAGAAGGAAACAAGGCACAGAATTGGGGAGTTGAAGAGCTATTGATCGGGACAGCCGTCACAGCGGCAGCCATCAATGTTGCCACGTCGGCTTCGAAAATCCTTCAGGTTCCGCCGTACCAGATCCTGATGGGTCTTGGAATATTTTCACTCGTTATCGCAGCGGCCTCGCTGATGGGAGTCATTCCGGCCGTTTGGATCTTGTTTCGTATTGATGACAGGAAGCGTCGAATTGCGTTTCTGGGATTGATGATTGGAGTGACAATCTTGCTTACGGTGATTACAACCGTTCTCGTTAACGTAGTAATACAAGCATCAAGTTCAGCAGCGCCTGGACGTGGGACGGTCCCTCCATTATCGGAAGCGGTTTTGTACGCGCTAGGCCTAAGCATTTTTTCTGCAATTATGTGTTTAGCAGGAATGACAGCGATCAAATTGTCAGGCTATCAACTGTTCCGGTCCATACAAGCAAGTGCAGTTTCTGCGAATGCAAAAATAGCTCATCCTTCTCCGCTTATAGATGCTGAGCCATTGAAAGCGGTAAGAATTGACCGCAATGCGATAGTGCATCGCTCTATGGCTGGACTGATTCTGGGCGTCGCTTTTTTAGTCAACATCGCTACATCGAGTCTCGTTCAGAGTCGTGTTTCGGGTGTTGCCGAATTACAGAAACAGGCACTGGCTCTCGGTTTGCAAGGCTCGCTTCGGATTGACTCAAACAATGATCCGGTTGAAATCCGGCTCGCACCCTATCGCACGCTCGACGATCTTGCTGGAAACACAAGCCTTGAAAAAGTTTATTCGCTTTCCCTTGCAAACTGTAGGTTTGTCGATGATGACATACCCAAACTCACTCGATTCAAGGCACTCAGGATTTTGGAACTCGAGGGTACGCAAATAACAAATGAGGGACTGACGAAGCTGGCTAACCATCAAATTGAGCAAATTGGGTTAGCGAGAACGAATATCACATATGCTGGTTTCGAAGGTTTCTTGCAGCGAACAACGGCACGAGTTTTCGATATTCGCGAGCTGGAAATCTATTGCCATCAGCTCGCGGAAATGAAATCCCTTTCCAAGATCGGCGGGCTAAGACTTGGTCCCGCGCAGGTCGATAACGCTGGATTGTCTAAATTATTAACAACAATCGCAAAACTTACGGACTTGGACGTAACAGATTGCGAGATTGATGAGACTGCGTTCTCAGTCAGTAAAAGTCGTTCTTACGGGAAACTGGTATTGGATGGAACGAAAGTTACCGATGTAAAATTCGCTTCGATGTTATCGACACTAAGTTGTCGCGAACTTTCCCTCAGCCGAACAGCACTTACCGACGCAATTCTGCCAAGTCTGGCACTTGCAAAAGGAGTTACTGGTTTGAAATTGGGTGAAACAAATATCACGGAAGCGGGCTTGTCCGCTGCCCAAATCCAAAATCTTACAAAGCTAGCGCTAAACGGAAAGCATTTTACGGGGGAGTGTTTTTCAGATTGGCATCCTTCAGCCCTCGGCAACTTGGACCTGAGTCACTCAGGGGTAACTGACCAGGCATTAAGGCACTTAGCTGCACTTCCGAGTATACGGTTGTTAAACCTCGCAAACACAAAAATTACTGACACAGGCCTTGCCCAAATCTCAGGAATTAGCAGCTACGCGATTGATCTACGAGGCACGAAGGTGACGGCAGCCGGGTTGTGCGATCACAAGATTGCCGGAAGGAATATCTACATAGACCTCAATCAATTCACGCCGGAAGAGATTCGCCGCATCAGCAACAATGTCCGATTGACGTTGGGACGACAGTTTCCATGGTAGTTCGAACGATTGGTTTTTCCTCTGGCGATCCTTCGCTCGAAGTCACAGAGCGAGCGGATAATGATCGCAGATCGCACCCGGTTCCGTCTGCAACCGGACGCTAGCGCTTTCCGGCTGATGTAGACTAAACTTAAATCTAAACCGTCACAATCCATTTGAGCCAAAATGCGAATGAAGAATCCAGATCGCCGGAACGGCTGGGAAAGCCGCGTTTGCTGGCGTTACAGAGGTTTTCGTAGTTGATACCTATTGTTTTGGGTCTTCAGATGGGGTAACGTGATTCTAGGGTTAAGCTTCTTTGTGGTTGATTCTGTAACTTCTGGATCGATTTGATCCGTATCATTTCGTTAATTGTCTAAAAACAATGGAGATTGTCATGTGCAAAAAAACGCGACTAAGGGTCTTCGATCGAGGTGGGTTTACGCTCGTCGAACTGTTAGTTGTCATTGCCATCATTGGGATTCTTGTTGGGCTCCTTTTGCCGGCTGTTCAGGCTGCACGCGAGGCTGCACGGCGTATGTCCTGCGGCAACAATGTTAAACAGATAGGTCTTGCACTGCATGTCTACCATGATGCGAATAGAAAATTCCCTTATGGTACTCGCCGGGCAGGGATTTCAAACACACCCGGTGCGTATGGGCCATCCTTTTATGTGGGGCTGATGCCCTACATTGAGCAAAACGCAATTTTTGACAAGTGGACCTGGGGAGGGGATGACGGTTATGCGAATTCACCGAATCATACTTTTCTGCGCCTTTCGCCACTCAATCTCAGCAACGTCCGGGTGGCTACTTTTGTACGCTGCCCGTCTACCCCCGTTGACGAATTTAATACGGGCTTTGCAGGCAATCAATTGCTCCCTTCGTATGTTGGTATTCAGGGAGCTGTGGTAAATCAGGGCTCGTTTACCGAGACCCGCACGAGACAATGCTGTAGCTGCTGTTCAACTCAGGCCAATAACCCCCAGGTTGCAAACGGAATCGTTTCAGCCGGAGGAATGTTGTTGCACTTGGAAAATTCCGGCATCGCAATGTGTTCAGATGGCACTTCCAACACGATGATTATTGGCGAATGCTCTGCTTGGGGCATTGACGTCACGAATGGGGCCAATGTGCACATCGATGGCGGCTGGCCGCATGGGTGGGCCATGGGGTCTGGTCAAGGCACAACGGTAACCGGTGCGGGAGCCACCGCAAATCTCGAACGCTTTTATAACTTGACTTCCATTCGTTATCCCATCGGAACAAAGGCTTACGGAACCTTGGCCGGTATCTCGCAGAATCATGGAGCCAATAATCCACTTATTTCGGCGCATACCGGTGGTATTACATCCGGCTGGACAGACGGCAGCGTTCGCTTTCTTGGGAACTCGACGGACCTCATCGTTTTGAAAATGTTGGCTACACGCGACGACGGAAACGTAGTTAATTTAGATCCGTAGTTTCTGGGCGACGGAATGAGAACTACATCTGCGAATACTTTTCAACAAGGATATTTTTGATGTCGAGTGCGCGAGTTCGAAGATTTAGTTATTGCTACTTTATTGCTTTGGCTTCGTTAGCGTTATCGACAATATCCGGCTGCACGGACAATGTTGTTCCAACCGGCACCGTTTCAGGCAAAGCAACCTACAGTGGTAAGCCTGTCCCGCAGGGGTGCTCGATATCCTTCGTCTCAAATAGCGGATTCGTGGCCGTTGGAGTAGTCGATGCCAAGGGGGAATACAAACTAAAGATGGACGGCAAGGAAGCAGTTCCAGCAGCAACATACAACATTTCAGTAACCGTTCCGGGGTATCAAGGACCGGAAATGACGGACGAAGATGAGCGCAAGTTCATGAATGGAGATCCCAGCACCGTTGCAAAGTTTAGCCAGAAAAAGCAACAACCACAGATTCCAGAAAAATACGCAGATAGCATCAAAAGCGGCTTGGTTTTCGAAGTAAAAACGGGTTCCAATACCTTTGATATCGATTTGAAGTAAAGTGCACGCAGCACGGGCTGCTAGTGGTCAGGGACAGCTAAAGATTAGGGTAGTGGACGAGGCAACGAGTCCCGTATGCGACGCAAATCGCAGGGCCTCGTCAACTACTATCAAACCCTATATCTTAGCTGTCACTATGCGCTAGTGCTTTGTCAGAGTCAAGAATTAGGGGGCCCGACATCACGCGGAGCGTGATGAGTACGTTCTCATCACGCTCCGCGTGATGGTCAACAAAATAGCAGCCTGTTGTACGATAACCATTCTTAAGGAGCAATTTCATGCGTAGAGCAAACCAAATTCTTTGGATAACAGGCCTCGGTATCACACTCCTCATCGGCCATTTTTGTACGGCATTGCTCGTGGCGCAAGAAGAGGTCTTCTCTGGTCCGCAAGCTCAGGAGCGGCTTGTTCCATTTCACGTCCGAAGTTTATCAGCGCCAGACGCGGGTAAGCAAGTGGACTATGTGACGAACGCCAAGGGCAAGCCATTGTTGCTAGTCTTCGTGCACGATGTCAACCGGCAATCGATCGCGCTGGTACGCACACTCACTGCTTACTCTGCCAAACGGCTAGATGATGGCCTTCATACCGGTGTCATCATGCTGCACGACGACGCGAGCGAGGCAGAAAAGAACTTTCAACGCATGAAGCATGCACTCAATGCAGATACACCAACTGGAATATCGCTAGAGGGACGTGAAGGCCCGGGAAGTTACGGCCTGAATCGCTTGGTGACCCTAACGATTCTCCTCAGCAAAGACGATAAAGTTGTGGCGAACTACGCTTTGGTTCAGCCGAGTTTGCAGGTCGATCTTCCAAAAATTGTAAAGTCCATAACCGAAGTCGTTGGCGGCGCGGTGCCATCGATGGAAGAGCTTATTGGCAAGGAGGGCATGAGGGTCATGCAAGGTGAAAGAAAAGGAACAGCAGCAGCGCCGGACGTAAGCGGTATGGTGCGACCGTTTATTCAAAAGAACCTAGCCGATGAGCAAGTGACAATGCTTGCGGACAAAATCGAGAAAGCAATGAAAGACGACGAAGCTGTGCGTCGCGAGATTTATCGAATCGCAACTGCCGTTACTGGCGGCGGTAAATTGTCCGACTACGGAACCCCCAAGGCTCAAGAGTATTTAACAAAATGGGCCAAAGGGAACAAAGAAAGCGGCAGCTCAACGCCAAGATCGGAAAGGGATCCGAAGAAATGATGTTCACTTGAATCATTGCCGCGTTCACGACCATATTAGCTTCGCTATTTTCCGTATTGACTCGATGTAATCTGGGGGCAGATGATGCTCTTTTGCGCCCGTTAGGATTAGATTCAAGTACGAAGAACTTGAAACAGAATCCTCTTCCGAAAACGCCGCGCCTACGTAGACCAAGCATTTCAAGATATCGTCGGAGTATGTGGTCACTAGGACCGACTCTCGGCGATAGCAGTTTTCGGCAACACCCTCGAATAGATCGAGTTGGGTCATGGCGTGTGGACTGCATAAATAAGCCACACCATGGACAATCGCTCCCGGCATTGGAACGATCGTTGCGTAGACATCATTACCGTTAAGTACTTTCCGGAAGGCCAGCTTATAGTTGACCAGGAAAGCAGCATGCGACATGGGGATTGAACCTGTTCGCCGGAGCATTTGCTGTTTAGACAAGTTGCTGCCGTAGGAAAAATACCAAGTTTCGCTTTTAGACATATCAAGCATCCTCTGAGTAATGTAGGCAGCCAGGTCGAAAACTGACTTGAAACCATCGCTTTGTTTCAACTTGGCTTCTATGATAGCGAAAGCGATGTTTTGTACGTGCTCCATATGGTCGATGTTCGACCCAAGGATTAGTAATGTTTATTCGGGTCGGTTTTGAAATTGCGTTTACCTTTCCCGAACCTACCGCGCTCGTGCTAATGCTCAGCATTCATCCATCGCGAGACGCTCAAATTAGGTCCCCTCAACAACTTAGAGTTGAACCAAAAGTTCCGATTTCCACTTATTCCGATATCTACGGCAATCGTTGCAGCCGAGTTTTCGTCCAAGCTGGTCGCTCAACTTTTCTTAATGATGCGATTGTGGAAGATGATGGTAAGGCAGATGTTTTGGGATGGGGTGCAATTCAACACAGGCCGCAAGACCTGCCGAACGATGTTTTGCTGTACTTGCTAGCAAGCCGCTATTGTGAAGTAGACGGTGAGCTTCGAGAGATTGCGTGGTCGTTGTTTGGCCAGCAGCCTGCCGGTTGGAACTTGGTACAAGCCATCTGCAACTTCGTCAATATGCATATTCGATTTGATTATATGCAGGCCCGAGCGACTCGAACCGCACTCGAGGCTTACCGGGAAAAGACGGGAGTCTGCCGCGACTACATGCATTTAGCTATTACCTTTTGCCGCTGTTTGAACATACCGGCCCGTTATTGCACAGGCTATTTGGGAGATATCGGTGTTCCAGCTGCACCCTACCCGATGGATTTCAGCGCATGGTTTGAAGTCTACCTTGGCGGGAAATGGTATCCTGCTGACGCTCGAAACAACACGCCGCGAATCGGTCGCGTGTTGGTTGCTCGTGGACGGGATGCAGCGGACGTCGCGATTACCACCACCTTTGGCGTCAATCGATTGGAAACGTTTCATATTCGTACCGAGGAAGTCTTGGCAGACGGTTCTAAGTGAATGTTTAGGCGAGCGGCAGACTGAAACGTAGGTCCGCATCTCAGAGACAGACATTTTTTGGATTAGAATTACTAACTGCATTCAAGTCTTTGGAATTTCGATGGCGACAATGATTTCGAGACTAGTGAATGCCTTGCATTTCATCTCGTGCCGAAGCACACGGCCTGGAATCTCATTGCTAAACCACATCTTGTTTTTCGTCGGACCAGCTTCCGACGAGCCAGTCCACGAATAGACTACGGCTTGGTAATCCTTCCCATCGAATTGAATTGACTCTTCCCCAGTTGCTTCTGCATTTTGAGCAGGCAAAGCAAATTGGCCTGCATCCATCTTCGGAGGCAAACGAAAATTGGCAGGATATTCAATCCTCATCGGTGGGTTCTTGAGTGGTTCGCTTCCACGATCGACTGTTATCTGTGTTTCAATTACAACTTTATTGTCCGTTTTTTCAGCGAGTCGTGAAATGGTAGTCACGATCACTTTATCAACATCGCTTTTTGTCTCGCGAGCTAGTGTGACGGATGTACCCATTGGAAAATGACTCCAGTTTACGTATTCGACGCGGTCCACCAGCGGTTGATCGACTTCTGCGGACTTTGTCGCATTTTTAATTGGAATTGTGGCCTGGGTTTGCTCAGCGTTGCATCCCATGATTGCCGAACCTATGAGCCCAATGAGCGAAATGAAGGATAGTCGTGTTTGTCGCATGGTTTATTCGCGTTTCAATTTAGGTTGTCCTAAACCGCAGACATTCGTGATTGGAACGAATTAACAATTCGTCCACTCAAGCCGGCATGATGGAAGCAATTGCTATTCGTTTATGCCGAGAGTGTATGGGTGAGGCCTTAGTCCACAAGAGGCGTCTAGCGAACTTCATCAATACTTCAAATTCAAACTCTCGAACCTACGATCGACGTGATGAGACAAGGAGTGGTACGGTACTTGATCAAGCCATTACCTGTAAGCCATGCAAGTACCTAGGCCGCTACACGATTCGAACCAAAGGACTTGAGGATCCGGTTAAGATTGCGTGGTGGAATCTAAATGGTATTGGATGCCGTGAGTTCGCTGCGCTTAGGCGAGCGGCAGATTGGAAACTACCAAAAGTAGAATGGAACCAATGTCCCGATCCTTTGCTTGGACGGGACAGATGGTCCCATCCTACCCTCCTTTCATCCGGTATCTTTCACCCTGCAGCTCGCTTAAGAAGACTGGTCGCATAAACTGACTGACTTCGAATACATATCAGTTGCTATTTTCGTGCTCTCACTAGCATCAAGAAAGAATTGTCGAGCGATGCTACCGCGTCGACAAAGCTCGATCGTGCGATCTTGGCGGAGCTGGCCGGGGCTTATCGGTTGTAAAACACTTTTTGCAGTCGTTTTCCGGCCAAGTTTCCGTTTCCAGCAGACTTGATAGAGTCACTACTTTACGGTTCGACTATCGCTTTCTGAATTGTCGCACAACACAGTCTTCACTATATCTTAACATATCCTTAACAATCGAGGAGTACCATGTCGGCTCAAATGGAATGACATGTTAGCAATCTCTAGTTCACCCTTATATTCGATTGATTAGAAAATGTGGCGTCGATTACTGTTTTTAGCTGCTTGCGTTTTTGCCATCGGGTGCAACGCTGACAAAAATTCGAGTTCCGTTTCCAATAATTACGCCGCGCCATCGGCAACAAGCAACAACAAAGCTGACCAGGTCAACAAGTCGCTTCAAGGTACAGTGAGGATCGATGGCTCAAGCACAGTCTATCCTATCAGCGAAGCAGCTGGCTCGTCGTTTCACGAAAAATATCCGAACGTGGACGTAACCGTAGGCGTAAAGGGAACCGGTGGCGGCTTCAGTGAGTTTGTCAAAGGCAACATCGACATTTCCGATGCTTCTCGCCCGATTAAGCAGAACGAGATGGCCGAGTGCGCCAAGAACGGCATTCGATTTCTTGAAATTCCGATTGCTTATGATGGGCTCGCTATCTGCGTTCATAAGGACAACAGCTTTATAAACGAGATCTCCATTGAGAGCCTCAAAAAGATTTACAGTGCCGACACGGCTCCCAAAACATGGAAGGAGTTCAACGCAAACTTCCCAGAACATCCCATCAAGATTTTCATGCCAGGTACTGATTCGGGAACATTCGATTTTTTCAAGGAAATTGTCATAGGCAAGGAAGGCAACATTCGATCCGACTTGACACCCAGCGAACAGGATCTTGCTTTGGTGAACGGCATCGCCAGTGAGAAATATGCGATTGGTTTCTTCGGAGCTTCGTACTACTTCGAAAGCAAGGACAAACTGAAAGCACTGAAGGTAATCGACCCAAAGGCAAAGCAAGCCATCGAACTTACTGCGGAGAATATAGAGCGGTCTATCTACAGTCCGTTGGGCCGACCTCTCTTTATCTACGTAAACGTGGCATCCGTAAAGCGTCCAGAACTTCGAAAATTTGTCGAGTACTACATTGACCATGCGGACGAAATTTGCCGAAGTGCTAAGTGTGTTCCATTGACATCAGAACTCTACAAGACCGTGCGGCAACGATTCGATGATCGAGTCGAAGGGACCTACTTTTATGATGAAGAAGGTAAGTCTCGAGTCGGCACACTGTCAGACATTTACGTAGAAAAAAACCTCACACAGCCGAAGTAACAAATGTCGTCGATCACCCTCGATCAATCCAATCCGGCAAGGGCTTATCCCCCCAGATCTCTCCGAGTACTTTATTTTCGTGAATGGTTGGTTAAGTTTTTGCTCGCCTGTTGTGGCTTTCTGTCGTTGCTGGTCACCGGTTCCATTGTCTACGTATTAGTGAACGAAACCTTGGTTTTTTTTGCTAAACCGGGAGTGACTTTCACCGACTTTATGACATCCACAGAATGGACGCCTTCCTTGGGAAACGAAGTCCACTACGGTATCTGGGCATTGATTTCAGGTACCGTTCTTGTGAGCGTTATCGCGATGGTGATCGCTTTGCCGATCGGTCTGATCACTGCCATTTATCTTAGCGAGTATGCACCGAACCGAATTCGGGCGATACTAAAGCCGTTGCTTGAAATATTGGCTGGGATTCCAACGGTTGTGTATGGCTTTTTTGCTCTTACGGTCATCACTCCATCGCTTAAAGTCTTGCATCAGGAATTCAACGTATACAATGGTATGAGTGCAGGAATTGCCGTTGGAATCCTATGCTTGCCGATTGTGTCTTCGTTGGCAGAGGATGCTCTCAGAGCAGTCCCAAGAGCACTTCGTGAGGGAGCGCTCGGTCTGGGCTCTACAAAACTCGACGTGACTCTAAAAGTCGTGTTACCGGCTGCTCTTTCTGGAATTATTTCGGCCTTCCTTTTGGCGATCTCGAGAGCTGTTGGCGAAACGATGATTGTTGCCTTAGCAAGTGGATCACAACCGCATTTGACGATTGACCCCCGAGAAGCCACTCAGACAATGACAGGTTGGATGGTCCAAATGGGGGCGGGCGATACGAGCCAATTCGACGCTAGATACTATTCAATGTATGCCGTGGCATGCGTGCTGTTCGCAATGACTATTCTCCTCACCATGATTGGCAACTGGGTACGAAAGCGTTTCAGAGAGGCTTACGAATGAATTCACTTGACCATGTCCTAAAGGACGCCTTTCAAGAGTCCAAGAGCGTTAGTCGTCGTATGTTGACAGCGGTGGCGTTCCATTGGGTTTGCCGAGTTACAACAATGTGTTCGGTGCTCATACTCGGAGTGTTGCTCTATACCGTTTTGTCCAAGGGGCTTGGCCATCTATCATGGACATTCTTAACATCTTCACCTCATCCAGTTCCGGCGAGGGCAGGGATTTGGCCCGCGCTAATGGGCACGTTCTGGACTTGCGCCGCGTGTGGGGTACTCACATTGCCTATCGGAATTGGAACCGCAATCTTCTTAGAGGAACTTCGTCCCAGGAATCGCATGATGCGTTGGTTGCATGCAGTGGTGCAATTGAATATCGCCAATCTGGCAGGTGTTCCGTCGGTAGTATACGGTATTGTTGGGATGGCAGCGTTTGTTTCGATGTTTGGATTAATGGATCGAAGCGATAAGGAACATAAAGCCAATCACTCGCTTTTCGAAGTGGGAAGTCGGTACTTCGATCAGTTTCTAACGATCGACGATGCAGTCTTAATGGTTCCTGTGGCGTTCAATTCTTCTGTCGACACCGTTCCGCAGGACGGACTGGCCGCAATTGATCTTAGCGGCAATCCTGTCAAAATGAAAATCATCAAAAAGGGGCAACCCGTTCCGACTTCCGAAGCTGAGAAAGCAGTTTCAGTGCGTTGGAATGAAACCCCAGGACGTGTTCACAAACAAACCTGGTATCATTTCGCAGTTCCATTTGGTAGAAGCGTTCTTGCTGGAAGCTTAACGTTGATGTTGGTGATTCTTCCCGTCGTCATCATATCATCACAAGAAGCATTCCGGTCCGTTCCGCCGTCACTTCGCGAAGCTGCTCTTGGAATGGGTGCAACCTCTTGGCAAGCGGTCTGGAATGTAACCTTACCAGCTGCGGTCCCAGGCATCATGACTGGATCGATTCTAGCGATGAGTCGAGCCATAGGCGAAGCGGCTCCGATCATGATGATCTCTGGCGTTGTTTTTATCACAAGAGCCCCATCTAACTTGATGTCCGTATTTACTGTTCTGTCGCTTCAAATTTATGATTGGGCAGGAAGGCACGACGCTGGGTTTCATGCTATTTCGGCGGCGGCAATCATCGTTTTGTTGTTTTTGCTGTTACTCTTCAATTCCATCGCCATAGTTATTCGTCAAAAATTCAGTCTTCCGTAGTCGTAACTTTTTCAATTGCTTCGCGATTCGTTGTGAAGAGTAAACAATTTCATGAACCCAATACTTTCGGAAACACGAAACTCGTTGACAACGGCATTTTCAAGTCCTGCTTCCAAACTTGATTCGTCAACAAGTCGAACGCAACTACGCATCGATCCACAGGAAGAGTCTGTGCTTGAATCATCTTCGTCGGCAGTCATCTTCAATGGTTTCAATGCATGGTATGGCGATTTCCAAGCATTGACCGACATTAACTTGCAGATTCCTCGCAACCAAGTGACTGCACTCATCGGTCCAAGCGGGTGCGGCAAAAGCACATTGCTTCGATGGATCAATCGGATGAACGATACAGTACTTTCGGCACGTGCTAATGGTGAACTGTTAATCGTTGATGGCGAAGACTCGAAACTCAATATTCTTGAACGCTCGATTGATACAGTATCACTGAGACGAAAGGTAGGTATTGTCTTTCAAAAGCCCAATCCATTTCCAAAGTCCATCTATGACAACGTCGCGTTTGGCCCTAGACTGCATTTCAAGATCGCTCGCAAACAATTGGACGAGCTAGTCGAATGGTCACTTCGAAAAGCCGCTGTATGGGACGAAGTAAAAGATCGGCTTCGTAAGCCTGCTCTTGGCTTAAGCGGCGGCCAGCAACAACGATTGTGTATCGCACGAGCGATTGCGATTGGGCCGGAGATTTTACTAATGGACGAACCCTGCTCGGCACTCGATCCAGCTTCGACTATACGAATTGAAGATCTGATCTATGAATTGTGCAAGCAATATACAATTGTAATTGTGACTCACAATATGCAACAGGCTTCGCGTTGTTCCAGCCAAACAGGATTCTTTTTCAATGGAGAATTGATCGAGAGTGGGGCAACCGATCAGATCTTTACCCGGCCCGCGAACAAGAAAACAGAAGACTACGTAACAGGGAAGTTTGGGTAACACTATGTCGCTACACCTTCAGCGAGATCTCGAAGTTCTCCATCATGAAGTCCTATCCCAGGCGGGCCGCGTAGAACAAATGATCTACGATTCGGTGAGCGCCTTGTGCAATCGTCGCTACGACCTTGTTGCGAGCGTATTGGCTCAAGATGATGTTGTCGATAAGAAGGAAGTGCAGGTTGAAGAAGAGTGTCTCAAATTGCTGGCCTTGCATCAGCCAGTCGCCAGGGACCTGCGGCATATTACGACGATACTTAAGTTGAATGCAGATCTTGAACGAATTGCGGATCTCGCTTGCAATATCGCAGAGCGCGCCGAGTACCTCCAGGGTTACCCTTATTTCCCGGCACCTTTCGAGTTATCGTCGATGGCCGAGAACGCAACTGAGATGCTCAGGATGGCTCTGGACTCGTTTGTGAATTCAGACACCAAGGTTGCAGAAAAAGTCATTCGATTGGAGGCTCGCGTCGACCAACAGAATCGAGATATCATCAAGGAGCTTGAGGATCTGTTGCGTCAAGATTCAACTCAAGTCGAACCTGCCCTACATGTCTTTTCGGCAGCCAGAAACATCGAACAAGTTGCTGATCATGCTGAGAATATTGCGGAAGAAGTGATCTACATGATCGATGGTGAAATCATTCGGCACAATCACACCCAGCTTGTTAGAAGAACCAATGGCTAACCGAACCGTTTTAGTCATTGAAGATGACCGAGCTTTATCAGATATAATTAGCTACAACCTCCAGCAGCACGGATTCCACGTCTCTACGGCATTCGATGGCAAAAGCGGATTGAGCGCTGCTTTGCTCGAGCCGCCGGAAATCATACTTTTGGATGTGATGCTACCGGTCTTGGACGGACTCGAAGTTTGTCGGCGATTGCGGGCGCATCCCGAAACGAAAATGTGCGTGATTATGATGTTGACGGCGAAAGCCGAAGAAGCGGATCAGCTTCTCGGCTACTCAGTCGGTGCTGACGAATACGTAGTTAAACCTTTCAGCGTCAAAGTTCTTTTGGAGCGCATCAAGGCGCTGCGACGGCGCCTACTAATTGAGCCAGGCGATCTTCCAACGATTTCAGCTCAAGGAATTGTTATCGATCGGGTTCGTCATTTAGTCACTATGAACGGTACAATTCTCGACTTAACTAAATCCGAGTTTCGGCTCTTAGAGACACTGATGCGAGATCCAGGACGGGCCTATGAACGAAACGACCTGATTGATCTAGCGTTAGGCAAAGACACGGTCGTATTGGAAAGGACTATCGATGTCCACATTCGAGCGTTGCGCAAAAAACTGGGCGCAAATAGCGAACTTATCGAAACGATTCGCGGAGTCGGCTATCGATTCCAAATCAAGCATCATTCCGTTTAGTCAATCGTGTGTCGCTCCTTGTTTAGGCGAGAGGCAGTTGAAAGCCTACCCGCGTGACTGTGCGCACGTCCTCATAAGTCTCGCGCGTTTGATTTATTCGCCGGACGCCAAGCAATAGCTCGCTTATGTCGAGTAGCTCGCGCGCATCTTCACTGCCTAAGACAAATGGTGAGACAAATGGTGACACCACTTATTTTCGGGTGGGCGGTAGTAATCCAGTTGATTTATTGACCTAATTCGTAGCGTCCCGATCCACCTTTTCCTGGAATTGCAGACCTAAAAATACGAAGCGGCCACCGAATACCACTGCAACGGCTCCTTGCTGCTATAATTGCATCCAGCCATATACTGCCGACGGTACGTAGAAATTGCCCCACCCGCGCCGCCCAACCTACGACGGGCGCTTGCATCCCACCTACGGCCAGTCGTCCAGAAGTTGACCCAATTAGTTCCTCCGTTCGATCGCACCGTTTGTCATCGCGCGAATCAACTTTCGCACGTCTCGGAGCTGTCTGTGAAGGAGAAGTCGCCTAAGTGAACACTCTGAAAATTGCGATTCTGCTGGTGCTCTTCAGTCCCTGCCCGATGCTGGCCCACGGTGCTGATGCCGACCCAATGACCATGGAGAAGGCCAAAGAATTGGGGCGGATGAAATCTAGATTTTTGAAAGAACGTAATACAGAAACCGTAGCCACCGACGCCATTCCCAAGGCAAATACTCCTCACTTTCAAAACGTGATCGAGCCTATCCTGAATAAGAGCTGCGTAGCTTGCCATGGTCCCCAGAAGTCCGAGGGAAAACTTCGTCTCGATAAGCTAAACTCCGACTTGCTAACTGGTGCTGACACGGAGCGATGGCGTAAGGTTTACAACGTTTTAAGTAACTCAGAAATGCCCCCAGACGACGAGCCAGATTATGCTTTGGCCGATGCGGATCGTGGCAACATTGTTGATTGGCTCGGCGACGAATTGAACAAGGCGTCTTTCGTGCGACGCAACAACACGGAGCACTCGTCTTTTCGTCGAATGACAAAATACGAATACGACTACGCACTGCAGGATCTGCTGGGCTTGCCCTATACCCACTCCAATAGCCTGCCTCCTGAAACCGCATCCGAGGACGGATTCAAGAACAGTTCTGAAATGCTGCAGATGTCAGCCATGCAGTTCGAGACCTACCGTGAGATTGGGCACAAAGCTCTGAAGCGAGCCACCGTGCGTGGCGAGCGTCCTCAAGCCGTCAAATACATCATCTCGATGCAGGAAGAGATGAAAAAGGCGGCAGCGGCAGAGAAATCAAAAACAATCGACAATAGTAACAACGGCTCTAGAAGAGATCGGAATCGGCAATATCTACTTGATCGCGAAACTGGCAAGCGTATTCAATTATCCGTTGGAGAGTTGGCCCCAAAGCCTGATGCAATCGCTGGTCAAACGCCTGCTGTTTCTCCCGTTGTTCTAGTCCTCTCCCGATCCAATGAGTTGAAAATAAACCTGGACCGTTTCCTTCCTGATGAGGGCATTATGCGCGTTCGCATACGCGTTGGGCGGACGACCATGAACGCCATTGAATTCGCAAGCCTTCGATTGGTCTTCAGTGCTCATACCAGTAACAACGCCAATTTTTCTGATGTGGTTAGTGAACGCGACATCCCCGTAACGGCATCTGCCGACGAACCACAATTCATCCAATTCGATATTCCTCTGAGCGACATCCAGCGCAACCCGTTTCGAAAGCTTTCAACAACATTTCCGAGACGGGATGAGTTCTTGTCCATTCGAAATGTCTCCAACGCAAGTGATCCGAACGAACCACTCCAAGTTCTTATTGATTACATCGAGATCAGCGCCCCGTTCTTTGAGCAGTGGCCTCCCCAAACTCATCGTGATATTTTTTTCGAAAGTGATAACAAAACCAATGAGGAAATATATGGCCGCGAGGTATTGGCTAATTTCATTAGACGCATCTGGCGTCGTCCTGTCACGTCGCAGGAAGTTGATCCGTTCATGGACCTGTTTGCAAAATACCGTCCGGAATTTTCGGATTTCGAAGATGCCATGTTGGAAGTGATGGCTACAGCTTTGGCCACGCCGGAATTCCTCTACGTGACTCAAAAAGTTTCCGCAGGTGATGCAAGTCCAGGAACGAGCAGTGATCTTGAATTGGCCAGCCGACTCTCGATTTTTCTCTGGTCCAGTATTCCTGACGAGGAGCTGTTGAAACTTGCTGAGCAAGGGAAACTCAAAGATTCGGGAGTTTTGACTGCTCAAGTTGAGCGAATGTTGGCAGACCCACGTGCAAGGCGATTCTCTCAGAACTTCGTTCCGCAGTGGCTCGGCATGGATGGCCTGAAAAGCGTGACTCATATTACTGATAGCTCTTTGCAAGACGCGATGCATGACGAGCCCATCGCTCTTTTTGATGAAGTTATGAAACGCAACAGCAGTGTCATGGACTTCATCCATTCGGACTACGCAATGGTGAACGAGCGTTTGGCCGCACACTATGGGATTCCAGGCGTCTATGGCCCTCACTTCCGCAAAGTCCCTATCGAGCCACAAACGAATCGTGGTGGGATTTTGACAGGCGCCGGGATTTTGACTATGAACTCCAATGGCAAAGATTCACATCCGCTAAAACGCGGCATGTGGATGCTGAATCGTATCCTCCAGGATCCACCGCCACCACCGCCGCCCAATGTCCCGGAAGTCGATCTGACGGATCCGAAGATTTTGAAGATGACCATGAAAGAGCGCATTGCAGATCATCGGAATAAGGCTGCCTGTATTTCCTGTCACGCAAAGATTGATCCTTGGGGGATCGCGTTTGAAAACTACGATGCGTTGGGAACCTACCGGACTCAAATCAATGACAAGCCTGTGGACGCGACTTCAGAACTGTTCAACAAGCAAGAACTGGCGGGAATCGATGGTTTGAAACGATACTTGCTCATGGATCGACAAGATCAATTTGCCAGAGTCATGGTTCATAAAATGACCGCTTATGCTCTTGGCCGTCCATTGTTTTTCAGCGATCATGCCGACATTGACAACATAACCGTGCAATTCAGAAAAGGCGGGGATCGTCTTGGCGATTTGGTAAACTTAATCGTCAGCAGTGAGCTTTTTCATGCGAAGTAGGAGCAAACACATAGTGAATAGAAATACAGTTTTATTGAATCGTAGAGGTTTTCTTTACGGTGCAGGAATCGCCCTGGCTTTGCCACGTTTCGAAACGTTTGCAGCGGAGAATCCGAGTCCAAACGACACGCCGAGACGTTTTGTCAGTGTCTACCATCCTGATGGTGTCGGTTTGCCGCTCAAAGAGGATCCGGCGTGGAAGGATTGGAGCTGGTTCCCTCGCGGCGGCGAGACCGATTTTGAATTGACCAAAGTACTCGATGTGCTCGAACCATTGCGCAGTGAAATCACAATTTATTCAGGGCTGTCTCACCCTGCCTCAAGATCGGTTCATGGCCATTCAAACGCTGATCAATACTTGACCGGTGCGGCAACGGGCGGCCAGGGACCGTACAAGAATTCGATTTCTGTTGATCAGGTCTACGCGGAGTATGCAGGAGAATTCACACGCCATTCTTCCTTGGTGATGTCTACCAATGGCGGCATCGGTGGCCCTCGTGGCGCACAAACTCAGTCCTTCAATCGTGAAGGACGGCCAATTCCAGCGATGAATAGACCCAAGCAAATCTTTGATATGCTTTTTGTGACAAGCGGCAAAGATGCTGCCGCAAAACTGGCTAGAAGCAAAAGTGCCTTGGATTTCCTCATCGCCAACACGCAATCGTTGGGGCAACAGCTCTCCAAGCACGACCAACAGACGCTACAGCAATATCTTAACGCAGTCCGCGATACAGAATCCAAGTTGGCGAAAGCTGAAAAGTGGATTGATACACCTATGCCAAAGGTGGATACCCGAAATTTGACGCTCGATGCGGATCCGAAAGAAGCTCGGCTTTATTTTCAAACCATGTATGAACTGATCTATCTAGCCTTCCTAAGTGATTCAACTCGCGTGGCGACGTTTCAGTTGGGTAGAGAAAATGGCGAAGGTCCACACGAACTTTTATCGAGGGCTGTTGGACTAGGTGATGCTCATGGACTGACCCATGATGTTAAGAAGCCGGACGGTTGGAAAAACCTCGGTACCTACAATCGCTATCAAGCCGAAGAGTTCGGTCGTTTCACGCAAAAATTGATGGATACTCCAGAACCGACGGGCCAAGGAAACATGCTGGATAACACGTTTGCAATGCACGGTTCTGCGTCCAGCAGCTTCCACCTCTCGCGAAATTATCCGATTATTTCTGCCGGTGGTAAGAACCTCGGCTTCAAAAACGGCCGGTATCTCAAGTTTGGCAAAGGAAATGAAGATAATCAGGCCGGTGCTGGAATCGTTAGCGATGCAGGATGGAGAGGCAAAATTGAAGCCGAAGAACTTCCACTGGCGCAGCTCTTTGTTAGCATCTTGCAAAAACTTGGCGTTGAGACCGAATCGTTCGCTGAAACCACAGGGACGCTGAGTAGGGTTTAAGAGCAACTCTTGCGAATGCAATCGTTTCCGTTGGTTTTACGCCAAATGGCACTCACTTTGAGCCGCAACGCGCTAGCGTGCGGGCTGGAGGGCTAGTAATCAATTGCAAATCCGGCCCTTCTCGACCCTACACATCGTCCTTTTGAGTATGTTTTTTCTGGTGCCGTATAAAATCTCGAAACTCTTGAGGCCACTGCGTCTCCATTTGAATAGGTACGCCTGTGCGAGGATGTTTGAAGCCGAGTGTTTCCGCGTGCAACGCCAAACGTTGATGCGGCCAAGCCCAGTGTTCGGCTTCTCGTGGTTTATACCGAGGATCACCCAAGATCGGGTAGCCAGCTTCCGCCAATTGAACTCGAATTTGGTTTCGGCGCCCAGTTTCCAGTCGAACTTCTAAAAATGCCGCGTCCCGCCAAACGTGCCGAGTCACATAATGCGTGATAGCAAGTTCACCTTGTTCTGCATTCGGAACAGAATAGCGATTGAGGTTCTCGTCGGTTGCTAAATAACTTCGCAGTTCATGACTCTCCGGTCTAGGTATGCCAGCCACAAGGGCAATGTATTTTCGCTGAGGTTTACGCATTGCGAATTGATTTCGCAACGCCTCCGCCATTTCGAGCGATTTGGCAATCACTAAAACACCGGAAACGCCTCGATCCAAACGATGCACGCAAAACGCTCGAGCACCGTCGACAGATTTTTGAAACTGGCGCTCTACCAACGACATCAATGTATGCGGTTCGCGATGTCGGGTTGGCACGGTTAATAGGTTGGCTGGTTTGTTTACAATCGCCAAATCCTCATCGTCATAAAGAAAATCAATCGATTTGGTGGATCGCTTGTTCTTGGATAGAGACGGAGCAGAAATCGGTTGCGGGACGAGATCCACGCCGACACTGTCTCCGATTTCGACAACGAAAAACGCTTGGCGTTTTACGCGACCATTGACGGTGACCAATCCTTCTTCGATTAGAGGAGTTATCTGCGATCGAGGGATCTTGAACAGATTTTGCAGGATATTAGACAGCTGCCGCGCCGGTTGAGGTATGTTGGCAGGTACATTTGCGGTTTTTTGTGACATAGAACGCTATTGGAGTCACAACGGCGACGGGATTCAAGGCTTTTTGGCGATTCGCAATAATAGTTGGCTAATATTGTCGATCCAAGCCTGCAAACAATGGTTCCTTTCAACATACTCACGCGCCGGTGCGATTTTTTCTAGCCAATGTGCCGGTTTTTGGAATCGATCTTGTATGGCGATTGCGAGATCATCTGCGTTGGCTCTAGCAACCAACGTACCGAGGGATTGATTGCGCAACAACTCACCTGCACCTTGAGCGGTATCGGTTGCCAGAACGGGCACTCTGCAAGCCATAGCTTCAAGCAAAGCGTTGGGCATTCCCTCGTATAGCGAGGGTAAGACCAGCAAATCGCATTGTGTGAGTAGCGAAAAAGGGTTGTGCATTTGACCGTGAAAAAAGACACTGTCCGCAATATGAAGTCTAGCAGCGAGACTTTGCAGCTCTTTTCTTAAGACGCCATCTCCAACCAAATGCAAATCGGCTTCGGGAACTCGGTCCATTTTGGCGGAGTCTAAGTATTTCGCAAAGGCTTGTATCAAGTAGCGATGACCCTTTTCGTCACTTAGTCGACCAACCGAGATAATCTGCTTTCGATCTTGCCTAAGTGCGGGACCGGTCCGCGTTTTTTGACTCTCCGAATCGATCCGCTCAATGTCGATTGGGCTGAGCATCACATGAAAATCGCCCCGTGGGATTTTGTAGTATGCTGCGGCATTGTCAGCGGTGCCTGCACCCACAGTCAGCAACGCCGTCGCGGTTGAATAAGCTCTGCGAAGAGTACGCTTCTTCATCGTAAGCCATCTTTTTTCCGAATGAGCAAGATCGAACTGAGGTGGAGAAACAATCGTCGAAATGCGAGGTGTTTGAGTACGCTCCGAGGCCGGTCCCGTTATGAGCGTCATGTGAAAAAGACGATCGTAGACTACGTCGATCTGTTCTCGCACAAGGAGTTTTGCCAAATGCCGAACTTGAAGACCGTGTATTCGGCCAGGCCAATTCCATTTCGGCGGTGCATTCTCCGACCAGAACGCGAATCGCTTCACGTCGGTGGGAATCTCGTCGAGCAAGACCCCTGATTCGTGCAGCAGATACAGCATCGGCTCAAACCGATCACGATCAAGCCCTCTTAGCAAATGCAAAAGCTGTTTTTCGCTCCCACCACCATCCATCGAAGATGAACATAAAAGAACGCGAATGCGGTTAGAAGGCATGAATGAACCCTGCTCAAGATAGTCAATGGAGGGCGTGTCTGGTAAGTGTAACCAAACGAGATGATTTAAGATTTAAGTTGGCCAAAATATTGACGTTTTAAAGAATACATATTTGGTGTAGCTCGGTAAATGCCACCGGTTTTACGCGCTTTACGCCAATGGCACTCACTTTGTAAATTTTGAGCCTCAATGCGCTAGCATCAGAACCGGATTCGCAAGCGATTCTTGGCCCTCCAGCCCGCACGCTAGCGCGTTGCGGCTCAAAGTGAGTGCCATTTGGCTTTACGCCGGGGGTTCTGACTATCTGTACTAGACTTATGGTAACCATCCCCCGAGATAAACTCCGGGGCATTGTACATGCCGCCGGCTTTACGCCGGGGCTGCCCCTCGCCCTAGACGCTACGCGGTTCGACTTCGATACGTACGATCGGAAAACTGCTTCACTTTCCGACTTGCCATGCTGACTGCCCGTTCAACCATCTTGAGCTTGTGGTAAACAACAGGCCGATTCCGGAATCGAGATAGCGAACGGCGATATTTTAAGTAGAACATAAACGTCTCCGCAAAGTCCTCGCTCGAATTGGTCGATGCATAGTCCGTGATGAACTGTTGAAACAAGCAACCATAAAAGAACTTAAGCTTGCCATGCTCCGTGCGACATCGCCCTTTGCCTGCCTGATATTCCGGGTCTCGTTTTAGATGTCGGCGCCAGTTTTGGTACGGCGTTGCCGTGCAATTGCTATACGATTCGCCAAACGTTCGTGGAAACCAATCCTGTCGAAAGAAACTTGAGTCTATGTAGTACCAAGCGTGCGCATACTCATGTCGAATCGTATCGCTAAGCGTCATTCCCGGCTTGTACGGCTGGTGCGGCAAGTCGCGTGGCAAGTAAATGACGCCCGGCCGATAACCGCGTTTGCCATAGTAACCTACTTGTTCGAAGACATAGCCCCGTTCTCCTGCGCTTTTCATGTTGGATATGCACAACTCAACAGTATCTAAGTAGACACCGTCGGCTAGCAGTCCAAGCTCAGCAAGCTCGTGACGAACAGAGTTATAAGCACGGTCAACATTGGCCATGATGGGACGCGATCTTGGTTCTATTTTTTTAGGGTTGAGGCGTTGCCGTGGGTGTTCCAACTACGGCTAGCCTTTGTCTGGGGTTGCGTCCCTGCTCTAACAAGTCTGCTTGAAAGACCGTTCCCCTTCAAATCGAATTTGAGAAAAAGGACACTCCTTACCCACAAGAGGGGGTCGGACGGGTCGCTTTTTAGGAAACGAACTATTGATCTGTGCAGTCTGCCTGATTCTTTGGGCGTTAAAACCGCTCGGCAATCCCCTCTTAAGAGGGGTGTTAACTAAGTAGCCAGCCCATCGGCAGTTGCGTCGTCAAAAGAATATTTCAATAAGGCGAACAAATGGAATTGTCCAACCGATCGCGTGAGAGGAACAATAAAAACGCTGTGAAACGATGCAGAATTTAACGGATGGATGCTTTCCAGTTTGCCGGACGGTATACTTAGGCTCTGTTTCTAAACGTAGCATAGGCATCTTGCCTGTGAGGATTTCTCTTAAATACTCAGGCTGGAAGCTTAAGCTACGTGTGTTCAAACCTACCACTGCCGAACGAGACATGATTAGAAACTTAGTCGCTTGCGGGATCATGCTGTTGCCGTTGCCTGCCATCGGATCCGATCCACAACTGCTTAAGAAGCAGTCGAGTTGGAACTGGCCTGAAAGCGACAAAGTGATCCAACTGCTCAACACATATCTTAAGAGTCGTGAGTCTGTAGCTGAGCCTGGACAATTCAAGTTCGAATCGTCTGACACGGCTGCTCTCCGCGGTGTCGGTCTGCTCGACTTTGTGTTGATTTCCTCCGCCAAAAGCGAGCCGACCGTTGCAGCACTCAAGGAAATCCTCGATCGTCCCGCTGCGTCCGAGAACTACGCAAAGTTGGATGCCCAGCTTAGTTCCATATTGGCAAATGGCAGTATTCCCAGTTGGCTGCGTGCGGATCTTCAATTGATCTGCTGCCGTCACTTGGTTCATCATGGACTCTACGACGAAGCGTTACAGCGACTCTTGCCACTTGCACAAGAATCCACTTCGGACCCTGCAACTTGGCTGTTCTGCATGGGTGTTTGCCAGCATCACCTCATGCAACGATCTGCCTGTCTGGAGACGCTCGAAAAACTGCTGGAGCGAGAGACCGAGATCCCAACTCGTTACGCCATCACAGCTCGCTTGATGCAAGCCGATATTAAGCCATTCAAAGAAGATTCCCTAGACGAAATCGCTCGAATGATGAACGACGTCGAACGTCGATTGGCGTTGGGTCGAGCCGGAAAAATCGTGAGGGACAAAGAACAAGCGATCATCGACAAGCTCGATAAGATGATCGATAAACTTGAGGAGCAACAGCAACAACAACAGCAGCAAAGGCAACAGAAAAACGGCGGCAACGCCAAAGGCCAGAAACCTAACCAAGGTGGTAAGCCAATGGATGACAGCCAACTTGCAGATCAAAAAGGAGCCGGCGACGTTGACCAAAAAGACATCGGAAACGGAAGCGGATGGGGAAATCTACCGCCAGCACAGCGCCAAGAAGCGTTGCAAAACATCACCAAGGACTTGCCAAGCCACTTCCGAGAGGTCATCGAAGCGTACTTCAAACGTCTGGCAAATAACAAGCCGTGATTTCGTGAATCGCTCGAACGCACTTTGGCTTGCGTTGTTATTATGCTCTCAGAGCTACTTGTTCTTTCATGAACTTGAGTCCTTGTTCGGCGAGTTGCAGTTCGCTTTCAAACATACGGCGCCAAATCTTGGTGGCGGCAGCAAGTTCCGGTAGCGCTAAGCCAAACGCTTCGATCACTAGCCAACCGTCATATCCAATCGACCGAAGAGCGTCAAAGTTCTCTTTCCAGCGAACGTTTCCTTGTCCAGGCGTGCTGCGATCGTTTTCGCTGATGTGAACATGGCACAACATATCTTTTATTTCGTGAATCGCTTTCGCGATGTTCTTTTCTTCGATGTTGCTGTGGAAAGTGTCGTACATCATCCTGCACATAGGATTGTCGACTTGACGACAAAACTCGGCTGCATCCGCTTGAGCATTAAGGAAATAGACCTCGAATCGATTGAGAGGTTCCACACCGAGCATTACCCCGACTTTTCCGGCGTATTCGGCTGTTGCTCGCATGCTTTCGATGCCCCATTTCCATTCGTCGTTGGTTCTACCGGCTCCAGTGAAATACCCGAGGGCGGAATGGAATGGTCCAACAACAGTTTGCACACCTGCGGCAGCACAGCAATCCAATGTTTGCTTGTTCAACTCAACCCCCTTCTTGCGTATCGAAGCGTCAGGGCTGATTGGATTGTCCTCTGGTGTTCGAACCGTTACACCTGTCCGTTCAAATCCCATTGCGTCAAATCGTTTGCCCCAGGCCACGTAGTCGAGGCCAAGGTTAAAGATGGGGATCTCGACGCCATCGAATCCCATCACCTTGAGTTTCTCCAGTGTTGGCAACAATCCTTCGTTGAGTTCGCCAGTCCATAAGAGTAGATTCATGCCGTATTTCATCTGGGGCTCCGTTAAATTGTTTTTTTAAGTTGAATTTTAGTTTAACCCGCGAAGCAGCGGGAACCGGGTGCTAAGAGTCTACCCGATTCACGCGGTTGCGCCGGCTAAACACGGTTCGACTGTACAAAATTCGGCCCCATGGCTTTGACCGTGGGTGAAGAAGATTAGCGGCTAAAGCAAAAGCCACGCCGCGCCCCCCAGTCCCCGCATCCGGCCGCCGTTGGCGGCCGGATGC
>JAYTVL010000326.1:0-5076 GCA_043744075.1 Pirellula sp.
CCGGCACGGCGAAGCCGTGCCGGACGGATTTCTGCGGAGGATTTGTCTTAGCGGTTTAAGTAGCTGTCAGATGCCGTTCCGCTGGCTAAAGCCAACGGAAACGTTTGCATTGGTAAGAGTTTAAGGCTCCACCTGCACAACTGCTGGCAAACTGCGAACCATCAGCCCGTTTGGCAACTTGTGTTCCGCATGCAATCGAACCGGACCGTATCCGATTTTTGTTGGGCTCAGCACCACGGAGTTTTGACCGACTGGAATTGTACCTACCTCTTCGAAGTCGTGAACAACTTGGATCTCGCCGGATTCCACGGTCTGTCCCATCGAAATGACCAAGGGTTTATCATTACTTAACTGCCAGGCTTTCGGAACTTCTAATTTGAGTTGCTCGTTTGCTTTACCGAGGTTTACCCAAAACGATTGCTCAAATCGCTGTTCGATAGGGGGCGAGGCTTTGGCAATCAAACGAATCTCATGAGCGCCGGGCTCCGCTTTGTCAAATCGCATTTGTACTTGATTGTCAAAGGGAGCTTGACTGCGTAGGATTCCGTTCACCAGCCACTGGAGTTGCTCTGGTTCACTCGAAGACGAAGACTCTTTGGTTCGGATCTTAATTGTCAATAGTTGGTCGTCTGAAACAACCTCGGTCTTGCCTTCGATGGAGAACCGAGGCGGGTTGCAAAAGGGTTGGCATAGAGGATCACCTACGATGAGAAGCTGGTATGGGCATAAGACCGAACTGTAAAAAGCCTCAGCCGCCGTTAGTCCGTCGACATAATGGACGTGGATCATCGGATGTGGGAACTTGTTCTGAATGGAATAGGGTTCGGTAACAGCGCCGCTGCTCGCGGCGGCTCCATATCTTAGAAACTCAGTCGCTTTGGTTTGCGATGGCGTCGTCATCGCACCGCCCAGACTTGTAAGATTGTCGGCGATGGAACCTGGCAATAGCCTGCTTCCGTTCTGGTTCCACGAAAATTGTGGGCTTCCGACCATGACCCCAGAGCATTCTTCGCCGCGAGGTGGAAGCTCTTGTTGGACGACTCTGGCCTTCATGCCGCGTGCTTTAAGCTTTTTGATCGCCATGGCAAAGTTGGGCTCTCTGGTTTTGGTTCTCACATCCTCTGTGACTGCGAAAATAAATGAACCGTTTGGATGCCCGTAGTCAGCGAGAATCGAAGTTTTTAGATTCTGCTTGGCTTCAAACGGCGTGATTCCCAGATCGCGAGTTACTGCGAGCACCATCGACAACATGTACGAAACACCATTTTGCGGAGCGTTGCTGCTTAGGGTGTTGGCGTTATAAAACTTCCTCGCATCAAATCCTCGCGTTGGAAGATAGTCTGATGGAAGTTCTTTGCAGCGTTTGGCAATCCGTATGAAGTCCTTGTCGTTAGTCAACATCACGAAAGCAGGGTCGTTGACAATTTGCTCGCGATACTCCCATCCCCCTTGAATGGATTGCTCGATACGTCGAATGGCTTGCTTCGAATCCCCTGCTAACGCCCATTGTTGGGCTGCCAAATACTGCATCGGGAAAAGGGATTCTTTGTCGATGATTTTGCACAGATTGTCCAGCAGATTGGCTGCCTCTTGATGCTTGGATTGGGCGATGAGTTCGGTCAATTGCTTGGTTTGTTCTGCCGTACCGTATAGAGGCCGAAGCAACTGGTTGACAGGCCGAGCCGCATAGAAGTTGCTTTCGAATCCGATGTAGTTTGGGTTTTTGGCGAGAACAAATCGAAACAAGTAGGTCAGGCCATTAATGGAACCAACGTTTGTCAAATAGGGCGACTTGTTAGGGATGGCATCGATATCGGAACCGATGGCAATTGCGGTAGGGAAATCTGCGGAGTATGCGATTCCTTGAATATGGGCCCCGAGACCTCTCGTTTCGATTTCCTTAAGGACTGGCCCCAGAATGAGTTCGCGAAACTGGTCGACTGAAATTTGGTCCGCGTCTGGAATTTGGGGAAGGACGATTACATTGCGGCCTGGGATATTTCGAGCTGTGCAGTAGTGATTGGCGATAGTTCGGGAATTGATGGATTGTCCGTTTACGACAACGACCCAATTACTGCCGATTGCGCCAGCAAAAACGTTAGGGGTGTGAATGGTTGTAAAAAATAAGGCTACGAAAGCTACGAAGCGGTTAAGCCAAAAAAGCATAGTTTTCGGCGAATTGTAGGTACGAGCAATGGACCGAGAGCGGGCTGGGCGTGGGTTTCGGCGTAACGAGTGGAAAAAACAATGCATTCAATCGAACCCCTTCAAAATTTTGATGACCTTGGTAACATCATCGTATTCTTTTGGTCGGAAACTTGTTAAGGCAAAAAGTCGTAACGTGTTTTAATTCTGAAGAATGAGAGCGTAGCTCAGTTGGTAGAGCAAGGGACTTTTAATCCCTGGGTCCTGGGTTCGAGCCCCAGCGTTCTCACTAGTTTTTGAAGTGGACGACACCCGTTACGACACCCGCAGGCTAGGATATGAGGGTTAAACCCCTATCCTCACGCGGAGAACGTACCATGCAAAAGAAGCCAAAAGACTGTCCATTATCCTTACATGGAAACGGGCAATGGCGTAAGAAAATCAAAGGGAAGTTGTATTATTTCGGCACTGACTTGGATGCTGCGCTAGTCCGATGGGTTGAAGAAAAGGACTACCTGCTCGCTGGGCGACCAGTCCCGAAGAACGATGGCAAGCCAACCCTTGAGGAACTTGGCAATCTGTACCATGCAGCGGGTGTCGTCCGGGTGTCGTCCGGGGAATTGGTCCAAAGTTCCCTGGATTCCGCCAAGAAGACAATTGACCGTTTAATCAAGATCCTGGGTGCCAAGTGCAAGCCGGAGAGCTTAGAGCCTCTAGACTTCGCAATGGTCAAGCAACAGCTGTCTGAACCAGTAGAACGCACGGTAGCGATTCGAGGAGGTGTCAAAGGTATTTCGGTGGACCGCCGATCCCCAACAACGGTAGCGAATGATGTGCGACGTCTGAGGGCGTTTCTAAATTGGTGCTCAGACTCCAATTTGATACCGCCACTACGTTGGGCGAAAGAATTCAGCCCGATTACTGCGAAGCAATCCCGAGTAGCTAGGTCGAAGTCTGCGCGGTCTCTTTTGGTTCCGTCTGAACTACGAAAGATCGTCGATACCGCAAGCGTGGGATTCAAACCGATCATTCTATTGGGCATTAATGCCGGCATGGGGTCAACGGACATATCGAATCTCACACTAGAAGACTTCCCGAATCTGGACGCAAAAGAAGTCTGGATACACACAAATCGCGGCAAGACAGGTGCACCAAGGCGATTCATTCTTTGGCCGGAAACAAAGGCAGCTATCCAAGATTGGCTAGTCCGTCGTCCTGCTCCATGTAGTGATGTTGCCGATCGACTGTTCTGGACTTCGCACGGGCAAGCATGGGTACGCGATTCGATCGACAGCATATCCAAAGCGTTCCTGCAAACGCGCAGAGAAGCCGGCGTAATGAAAGGGACGTATTACGATCTTCGCAGGGCCTTTCAAACTGTCGGTGCGGAGACTCTCGAATACCGAGCTGTCAGCTACATCATGGGACACGTGGTCAACGAACGCGACATGAGCGGACGCTATACGGTAGTGATACCAGACGACCGGCTTAAGAAGGTTTGCGAGCATGTTCGAAAATGGTACCGGAGTGCAAAGTGAAGAACTTCAGAGTACTTGCTGAAAAGACAATTAAGCTGCTCGAAAATGGTTCGGAGCTTGAAATCGTTTACAGTCTTCTAAAACAGTCGAAACCAATACTAGAAAAGTTGTATGCAAATCATCCAGGACCAAAGATAAATCTTGAGTGCGATTATTGGGGCGATTGGCATTTGGAAACCTCAGTACCCGGATTCGATTACGTCCATTTCGCTAGATTCCCTTCTGCCTTATCTTCCGTCAAGCTGCCTATTGAAGAGCAAGACGAGCTGCGATGTCACTTGACTAAAATACTTCGAATGTGGGTCGATCAAGATGATTTATATGCTCACCCAATGGCAATGAAGGATGTTGCGAAGTTGTTTGATGTGGATGTGAGGACTTTAAAAAACTGGATAGTCGCAAACACGATAACCGCATTCAAAGTGAACAAGAACACGATTAGAGTCTTGAAGTCTGATTTGCCGAAATAAAAATACCGAGTTGCGGAAAGTTGCGACATCAGGCGTATTTACTTAATTCCCTTCGTGGCTAACCCAGCCTACTCTTTGGACATCTAACGTTTTCAACACGTTTCTAAGAGAGAGAAAATGAAGTTACTCACAACACAACAGGTCCGCGAATTGACCGGATGGTCCCAACTTAAAGTCCGCCAACTAATTCTTTGTGGAAAACTGGCTGGCATTGATACCGGTGTGGGCCGGAGATCTTATTGGCAAGTCACCGACGAAGCACTAGACCGCTTTTTATCGGGTGAGCCAAATAAAACAAAAGAAGCTAAGCCGGTGCGAAAATCTAATCGTCGCATTGATGCCGATGTGCCAAAGGTTTTCGGCTAAGGCAAAATAAAAAAACCGTCGGGGCTGTCCGGCGGTTCTCTCTTTTTGCGCCCGATGGAGGGCGACTATCACAACTTGAAATATGATTATGGCCACGACGGCATTGAAAAGCAAGCCGCGTAATGCGGTTCTGATTGGCTTGATTAAGCCTAGTCCCGAGAACGATGACATCTACGGGGCGATCGATCCGACCGATATCGATTTAGTCAATCTCGCTAACGACATCGCGGTAAATGGCATTCGAGAGCCAATCCAAGTTTCTCAAGACGGGTTCATTGTTTCAGGCCATCGTCGTTACGCAGCGGCAAAACTCGTCGATCTGGAAGCGGTGCCTATAACACCATTAAAGCTTTGGCGTTGCGGGCATGCTGCAAAACGGATTGGGAGCTGACAATGACGAAGGATAACGCGCGAGGTGAACAGCTAGGGCTGACCTGTGAGCCAATCTGTGGAACGAACGAGCCTGGATCTCCGCTATGAAGCCTACCGCATGCGGAACGAGGCTACCGAAGCCCGCTTGCTGGCATCGATTGCCCAGCAGGGTATTGAGCAACCGC
>JAYTVL010000327.1:0-18944 GCA_043744075.1 Pirellula sp.
AGTGGGGCGGAGGATTTTGGCAGCGGCTATCGGAATCTAGCCTGTCAGTCATCGGTCCACCGACGCGAGGTCGGTGGTGCCGACTTAGTACCGACCGGAGGTCGTTGGTTTTTGCTCACCACTGACCTTGCGTCAGTGGTAGCATGACTGAACGGCTAGCATGGCAACGCCCAAACCTAAATCATCATCAATTTCAAATGCTCTCCATCGACCTCGCGTCGATGGTAGCACGATTCGTAAGGCTAGTGAGGTACAAAAGCTGCGCAAACCAAAATCGTGTCAACACCAGTTTTTTAACACTCTAGGCTAACGCCCATCGGCTAATCGTTGCGATTGCGTTGTCGACTAAATCAACAGCCCGCAAGCTCGACGGAAGCCATAAGCGCACTGCGGCAGTTAGTTGAGAGATATCCGTTTGTGGCCCCTTCGATACATTTAGACCCAAGGAAACAGTTGGGAAAACTGTTCTACTCTGACTATGACCGTTACTGCCGCACAAGTGAGTGTCGTTATTCCTTGTTTCAATGAACGAGGGTCGATTGAAGCGACTGTGGACGCTCTACGTCGTGATTCGCCTGATTTGGAAATCATCGTGGTTGACGATGGCTCTACAGACAGTTCATGTAAAGAGCTCTCGGTAAAGAACGAAGTCGTTGTTCTTCACCACAATCGCAATCGCGGGCAAGGTGCCAGCTTGGTCACCGGAATGAAACATGCCACTCGACCTTACGTGCTTTGGTACGACGCGGACGGGCAACATTGTCCTGAAATGGTTGCCCAATTGCTCGAAGCAATGTCGGAATTCGACTGTGTGATTGGTCAGCGCACATCCGAAAGCCAACGAAGTCAGCCACGATGGTTTGGACGTCGGTTGCTGCAATGGACAGCTCGAATTATTACCGGTGTAAGTGTCGGTGATGTTAACAGTGGGCTGCGAGCATTTCGACGGGATGTTATTTCAAAGTACTTGCACCTAATTCCAAACCGGTTTTCGGCATCGACTGTGACCACGATCCTGATGTTCGAACGTAGTTATCGCGTTGGATGGGTTGACATCAATGTACAGCCCAGAATTGGCGCGAGCAGCTTGTCGCCGCTACGAGACGGATGGCAAGCAATTGGTCTCATCGTGCATCTGGTCCAACTGTTTCACCCCATGCGATTCTTCTTCCCAGTCAGTGCCGGGTTGATGATGCTTGGGACTGTCTATGGGATCGTTCGGGCCGTGCTCGCCGGACGCGGCGTACCGGATTTGGCGGTAATTCTCTTTCTGACTGGCGTTCAAATTTTCTTTTTTGGTTTGATGTCCGAACAGATCAGTGCAATGCGAAAGGAACGCTTCGAATGATATCGAATCGCTTTGCTACGAATCAACGCCAGTGCCGTTCTACTCTTTATTAACCAGCGATTCTACGAATACTTTAGCTTTTTTGGCTTCGGCAAGTGTGTAAGGCAAATCGCCAGGAGTTAACGCTTCGATCATCAGCGGGCCATGCGTAAAGCCTGCTGTCCTCAGTCCATTCATGAGCACCGAAAAATTGACTTTTCCTGTTCCTGGAGTAAACATCACTTCATTTGGGGCTTTAAAGTCCTTTACCGAGATCCCTGTCACAAGCCCCTGCACCGCCTGACTGTCCTCGACTGGATCTATTTTTCCTTCCGAATAAAAGAAGATATTCCCAGGATCGTACATCAACGTAAAGTTCTTATGATTGATACGCTTGACGCAGTCACGGAGTTGCGGTCCCGTGCCCGTTGTCCCGCCATGCGGCTTCAGTACGATTGCAACCTGTTTGGAAGCCGCTTCATCACAGCACTGAACGATCGAGTTGCAGCTGGCTTCGTACGTTTTCTCGTCGCCGACTTTAGATAACATTACAGACCATCCGCCGGCTGCCTTGCAAAGATCTAGCATTTTGCGAAGGTCTTCGGGGCCTTTTTCGATGGCGACGTCGCCGCCATAGACTGTCGTTATCGTAAGTCCTCTCTTGCGTGCCTCTTCGCCAACTTGGGTCGCTTCCTCAATTGTCGTTGCGACCGAAATCACACGACCGGTTCGAGTCTTCGCTCCAGTAAGCGCCACATAGCGAAAGCCAGCCTCGGCAATCGCATCAAAGCCGACACGATAATCGTGCCCTGCCCAGGGCCGGGTCCAGCACCCAATTAACCAACCGCGATCATCAAAGTATGGTCCAGTAGCTTGTTCAGCTGCTCGCGATTGCGAAACTGTCAACAATAGCGAACTTGCCAGCACCGTCTGTTCAGAAAACTTGCGGCGCGTTAATCGATAGGACTTATTCATTTATTTATCTCCTTAGAATTAGTGTCGACCAAAAAGAACGTCAAGAGAACGATCCGATCCCGAGCCATACCAAAAAAACCATTTTACAACAAAATAGTCATGCAACTCTTGCGAAAGCAATCGTTTCCGTTGGTTTCACGCCCAATGGCACTCACTTTGTAAATTTTGAGCCTCAATGCGCTAGCATGAGGGCCGGAATTGCAGGTGATTACTTGCCTTCCAGCCCGCACGCTAGCGCGTTGCGGCTCAAAGTGAGTACCATTTGGCTTTACGCCAGCGGGACGGCAACTGACAGCTACATAAATCGCCAAAACGAATCCTCCGCTGAAATCCGGATGAAATCCGACGGAAGGCCGATATGATGGCGATCAGCGAGAAGTGTCCTATTGTCGCATATTCGACCAGCATCAGGATTTTGTTTTAGAATCGACTTTAAACGAAGATGTCATAGGTGGTTCGACCAGTTAGACGCTTAGTATTTCCTTTATGACACGCTGCGGTTCGACGCCTGTAAGTCGCTGGTCAAGGCCTTGGAAAGAAAACGCGAAGCGTTCGTGATCGATGCCCATGCAGTGCATAATGGTCGCGTTGAGATCATTGACGTGGACTGGGTTTTCAACAATGTTGTAGCTATAGTCGTCTGTTTGACCGTATTCAACGCCGCCCTGGATTCCGCCGCCAGCCATCCACATTGTAAAACACTTGGGATGATGGTCCCGACCGTAGTTTTCTTTCGTCAACTTTCCTTGGCAATAAACAGTGCGTCCAAACTCACCTCCCCAGACAACCAGCGTTGATTCCAGAAGACCGCGTTGTTTGAGATCCATAATTAATGCCGCGCTCGCTTGATCGATGTCTTGACATTGGGCAGGCAGATCGCCAGCAATATTGCCATGCTGGTCCCAGCCACGATGCAGTAACTGGACGACGCGCACTCCACGCTCGACCATTCGCCGCGCCAGTAAAGTACTCGCGGCGAATGTACCTGGTGTTGTGACATCAGGACCATAAAGGTCGAGAACAGACTTCGGTTCATTGCTCAAGTCCACCAAGTCTGGGACGCTTCTTTGCATACGAAAGGCCATTTCATATTGAGCTATGCGAGTCTGTATTTCAGGATCATGCAGCTCGGCGAAACGCTGTTGGTTGAGTTGACTAAGGGCGTCCAGCATCGCTCGTCGATCCGCAGTAGTAACTCCATCTGGATTGGGAAGATACAAAACCGGATCTCCCCCGGTTCGGAGCGCAACACCTGCATATCGAGTAGGCAAAAAGCCGCTGGACCACATGCGTGTAAACAAAGCTTGAGCAGCCGCGCTAGCAGTCCAGGTTGGAGTCAAAACGACAAACGCAGGCAAGTTATCACTTTCACTGCCCAAGCCATACGCAAGCCATGAACCCAAACTTGCTTTCCCAGGAACTTCGTTGCCGGTCATAACGAACGTACAAGCCGGATCGTGATTGATCGCGTTGGTATGCAATGTCTTAATAACAGCCAACTCGTCCACTATTTTTGCTGTATGAGGCAATAACTCACTTACCCATCTCTGGCTTTGTCCATGTTGTGCAAACTTGAACCTGCTGGAAGCGACCGGGAACCTTGCTTGGCCGCTCGTCATCGTCGTAATACGCTGGCCCTTGCGAATCGAGTCTGGCAAGTCCTTGTCAAACTGTTCGACAAGCGTGGGTTTGTAGTCCCACATGTCAATTTGAGAGGGGCCGCCGTTCATATGAAGATAGATAATCGACTTTGCCTTTGGAGCAAAATGAGGTAGACCAGCCAGAGGCGGATGAACCTTAGCGGTGGCCCTTTCATCCTCAGCGTGACCAACGGTCGAACGGAACGAGGATGAGCCCGCCATCGCAGCCAAAGCAAGACCGCCCATCCTCAGTCCTTCGGTCCCAAAGAACTGACGACGAGTTTGAAACAACTGATGTTCGAAAAATGGCTTATTCATGGCAGGATATTGGGAAGGATCGCGGCTTAGGCCTTGCACGACAATTAGTTGCCGTTTTTCGTAGGGTAGGCTTCCAGCCTGTCAATGAAAAAACAGGCTGGAAGCCTATCCTACGTCTTTGTGTTCGGTAGTTTATTGTAGTTTATTGTTGTGCAACGCCTTAGCCGCAGGGAACGATGATGACTAAGACTCACTCATTATAGCCAGTTTTAGTTGATTTGCGCGTCTAGCGACATGTTTAGTCCAGGCAGCAGCAGGCAACTTGTTTAACCCGCGAAGCGGCGGGCGGGCCGAGAACGAATCGGTCGTTTTACGCCGAACACTGCAGCCTTGCGGTGCCAATCCAGGCGCCCGCGATCTCCGCTAGTCGCTCCGATCGGTTAAACTTGAGCTTCAATGTTTAACCCGCGAAGCGGCGGACGGGCCGAGTACGAATCGATTGTTTTACGCCGAACAAAGCAGCTTGCAGTGCCAATCCAGCGCCCGCGATCTCCGCTAGTCGCTCCGATCGGTTAAACTTGAGCTTCAAGCAAAACCTGCCCCCAAACTGAGTTTTTGGATTTGCAATCATGAAAATCTTGCGCCACTCTCGACGTCGTATTCTTTCAGGTTTGGTAATGGGTGGCATCAGTGCCGTTACGACTCGCCCATTTGCATGGGCTCAGTCTCCACCCGAATCGAGTTCGAATTCGCGCTCGACCGTGAAGATACGGAAAGTGAGAGCCATTACCACTGCACCAGATGGCATTCGCTTGGTCGTCGTCAAGGTCGAGACCGATCAGCCTGGGCTGTACGGCTTAGGCTGTGCCACGTTTAACCAACGACCGTTGCCTGTCGTTGAGTCGGTAAACAATTACCTCGATCCATTTGCTCGAGGAAGGAACGTGGACGATATCGAGGATATGTGGCAAACAGCTTACACTAGTTCGTATTGGCGAAACGGGCCTGTGCTAAACAATGCGTTGAGCGGTCTAGATATGGCATTGTGGGACATAAAAGGAAAGCGTGCAGGAATGCCCGTTTACCAATTGCTTGGCGGCAAGTGTCGATTTGCCGTTGACCTCTATGCTCATGCCAGCGGTCGCGACGCCAAGGAACTTGAGGACAGTGTACGATCCTATGTTGAGAAAGGCTATCGCCACATCCGAATACAACTTGGAGGTTATGGTTCGCCCCATTTGTCGAACAAGCCGGACTTCGCCGAAGCAAGCTTCGGAGGGCCAGACGATCAACACATGGATTCTGGTCCGTACTTGCGTGCTATGCCTAAAGTATTTGAACATATCCGATCTAAATTAGGTGACGAAGTTGAATTGCTACACGACGTCCATGAGCGAATTCAACCGATCGAAGCAATTCAGCTAGTAAAAGAACTTGAGAAATATCGTCCCTTCTTTATCGAGGATCCCTTTGCGCCCGAGCAAAACGGTTACTTTAAGATTCTCCGCCAGCAATCGTCGTGCCCCATCGCCATGGGAGAATTGTTTAACAATCCACATGAATGGGTCGAGCTGATCACGAACCGCTATATCGATTTTATCCGCGTTCATTTGTCACAGATCGGTGGACTTACACCCGCTCGCAAGCTAGCAACGCTGTGCGAGCATTTTGCAGTACGGACGGCATGGCATGGTCCGGGCGACGTTTCCCCTGTTGGGCATGCCTGCAATGCTCACTTGGATATGGCCGTCCATAACTTTGGCATACAAGAAGGCCCCAGATTCAGTGACCGTCTGCAAGAGGTCTTTCCGGGTTGCCCGGAGATTAAGAAAGGATATATGTTGGTGAGCGATAGACCTGGTTTTGGAATCGACATCGACGAAAAAGCTGCGGCCAAATTCCCGATGCCAGAACATCCGGGTTACTGGTCTCCAGTAAGACGCAGAGATGGTACGGCCGTGCGGCCATAGACGAGCGACGGTTTTTAACAAAAAAGGACTTATAAGAATGACTCAGCATAGAATCGGATCAGTTTTTCATCGTCGTAGATTCCTTGGCAGTGCGATTGCTGGAACGGGGCTCGCCTCTGGCGCTTTTGCGATGTGGAATATGGCTCAAGAGAAACAGCCAGCAGCAAACAAGGCCTATGGTTCGACTGAACCATTGTTGATCGAACCCACCATCGTCGAGTCGATACCTATGAAGCGAGAGAAGATTCGCATCACCAAATTGGAAACGATTTTGGTGCAACCGCGTTGGCTTTTTCTAAAGGTACATACCGACGTCGGACTGGTTGGATGGGGCGAGCCAATTGTTGAGGGACGTGCCAAAACTGTGGCAACCGCCATCGAAGAACTCGGCGAATATTTGATTGGCAAGGACCCACGCGACGTTACTCACCACTGGCAGGCGATGTACCGGCACGCTTTTTATCGTGGCGGGCCAGTATTGACCAGCGCAATAAGCGGCGTGGATATGGCATTATGGGACATCAAAGGCAAGGCACTGGGAGTGCCCGTTTACGAATTGCTGGGCGGGCCAACTCGGGGTCGAGTTCGCGTGTACGCACACGTCAACAATAATGTCGACTTGCTGAAGCGTCGTAAGGCAGAAGGATTTCGAGCGTTCAAAACAGGTGTCTTGAACGCTACCAGGTCTGGAGTCGTGGCTTCACGCGGCTTTGTAAGCCAAGCCGCAGATGCGTTCGCAGCATTGCGAACCGCAGGTGGCGATGACATCGATATAGGAATCGATTTCCATGGGGCGATCAGTCCACAGAATGCCAAGCTTCTGATCAAGGCTTACGAACCCTATCAACCCATGTTCATCGAGGAGCCGGTGGCTTGCCAAAATGTTGACATCATGGCCGAGATCGCCAAAAGCACTCATTTACCGATTGCGACGGGCGAACGCATTTTCACAAAATGGGGCTTTCGCGAAATTCTTGAAAAAGGTGCGGCCACCATCCTGCAACCGGATCTATGTCACGCGGGAGGAATCACCGAGGTGCGACTGATTGCTGGCATGGCAGAGTCCTATTATGCGTCGATAGCGCCCCACAATCCGTTGGGGCCAATCTCTTTAGCGGCCGGTCTGCAAATTGCCGCATCGATCCCCAATTTCATGTGCCAAGAACAAGTCAGCTTGGGCGAAGGATATCTCAAACATCCATTCGTTGTTAGGGAGGGCTATATCGACGTCCCCGTCCTGCCCGGGCTGGGTATCGAAGTCGATGAAGAACAGCTAAAAAGTAAGATCGGGCATGAATGGCAGAACAAGCGAACCTACGACCCAAACGACGGATCGGTCGTCGATTGGTAAGGCGAGGGGCAGCTTTCCCGTACCAGCTCGGATGTTATCATCCAGCGATATTCACAGAATTCTAGACTATGTTTCTAAACGTAGCATAGGCATCTTGCCTGTGAGATGCAGTCTGTGATTCTCAGGCGTCGATCACAACATGGGCCGTTGACTGATTGGCTACCTTTTGGCATGGGTTGATTCTAGGGTAGTGGATCTTGCCAAAGATCCGGAATCGCAAGGTTCTTTGACAAGATCCACTACGGTTCAGCTGAATTTTCACCTCTAACCTTGCCCGACTTATGACCGACGCCGATTCTCAGGCTAGAAGCCTAAGCTACGTCTTGGCGTCTTCCGCTAGTCTCGCCTGTCTCGTCAGTGATGTGTTAAAATGAATGTTAGACAAACTGTTCTTGTTCACGCCAGAGCGATCACTATTTTGCATGCATTCTTTCGAATGATTGGCCGTCTCGCACGCTTTGACAGACGAGACGCATTTCCTAAAGTTGTACTCCTGCTCGTTTTTCTGATGGCCATTGCGGGCTTGGCAGTTTGGGGCGTTCATCATACACGTCCCGGTCCCCTTGGGAATTACGAATTTGTTGTGAAGGATGGAAAAGAGATTCTTGTTTCAGCCTTTGCGGACTCGACATCATATGGATGGGGCGTCATTCGAATGGATGGCGAACTGACCAACTTCGCACGAAGTCGGTTTTCAATCAGGAGGCTAATAGAGAGGTCGACAAAATTTTCAGCGGATGCCAATAGCTGGAGGCAAAGGTCTTTAGATGGCGGTAATGACGATGGAAGTATATGGACGGTCATACGTGACCGCGGTTGGGAAGCAACCTTGTTGAGGCTTGAATTGACAAGCAACGAACGAGTTAGGTCAACCAGCTTTGCGTTTGCAGCTCCAACAACAAAATTTGAGCCTCGAGCCAGCGTATGCGGCGAAAAGCTTGTCTTGTCGAACGGAGAACAAATGGAACTAAGAGACATTGGGTCGAGCAGAGTCTTAGACTCGATTCCTTCTGTTTTGAATGCAAATTCCCATTTAGCGCACTTGTGGGGAACACAAAATCTGTACGCATGGAACAATAAGTCGAAGAAAGTACATCTCTTCAGTTTGGATGCCGAAAAGCTACGCCTAGTTCATGAGTGGGATGTGTTGCATGCAATTCCGTTTAAGTGCAAAGGAGAAGCGTTTATCATAAGCCTACTTCCGGATGGAAAGACGATTGAAGTGCGAAGTGGAAAAGATGGTTTGGTAGTGAACAGCTATCCAGTTCCTTCCGATCCAATGATACCACTTCCGATCACCGATCTAGCTTGGTCGCGTGAAGGCAGTTTTCTGTGGTGGCCAACCATCGGAAAACACATGGATGCATTAACTGGAAAGGTGATTCCATTCCCCAATTCATTCTTTCCTGTGTTTCGCGATTTCGACGGTAATCGAATCGTCGGGTTAAATGAACCGAGGGGACGATTGACGACAAAGGAATGTGTTGTCGTCAATGAATCGGCGGGCTCTGAGACCCTGCGCTTTCCAATTGATCGATTGGTTTGCTCAGCTTATATTCTCAAAGATTCCGGTCTACTTGCGCTCGCGACATATGATCACAGGGTTTTCCTCTACGAATTGAATGGAGGGTCTCTAGTTCGCATTGTCGATCCGTTTATTTTGGGTTTTCCGATCAATTGCTTGACTTTGATCGCGTTCATAATTTGGTGCATTTTGTGGTTGCGCATTGTTTCACCCATCCATCCACATGGTTGGATCGATGGCACTTTGTGTGTCCTGTTGTTCATCGCTTACGCGTCGTATCGATTTCAATCGACGGGTGAACAGGCACTTGCAAGTGGCTTTGTGTTTGCCGCGTTGGGAGTCGTAATGAGCTCGATTCTGATGTCCGGCATTTGGCTTTGCTTTGGCAGAAACCGGCTATTTCTTCGCGCAACGCCGGTCGTGCAAGTGTACGGTTTGGTCATAGGGGTCATTGTATTTTGGTTTTCGGAACCGCAAATACAATCCGATCTGATTCCAGCCGCTACGATTTTGTCTTTGACTTTGATGCTGCCCTTCGCGATCCTTCGCTTCAGCGGCATAACGCTGCAGAACACAAACCGTTCGACCGCAATGGACGAGGGCTCGAATGAAAACGAGAGTTCGATTCGACTTCGTGATATTTTCTTTCTTACGACCGTAGCTGCGATCAACGCATCCATCTTAAAATCGATTCCGTTGACTCATTGGTATGGCATATGGATTGGTCGACGTCCAATTGGTTTCTTTTTATTGCTGGTCACAATAAACGCGATCTGCCTGTCCATGGTTGGACTATTGGCATTTTGGACTTGTCTGAGCAAAAGGAGTTTCGCGGCAAGGTGGATACCTTGGTTCGTATTCGGTGCAATGATGATTGTTTTGTGCAATACACAATACGCCATTGCAGGATACGTCGGGATCGGAGCATCCGCCGCGCTGCTCGATTGTTTGCACGCATATCGGCTTCGAGGCTGGCGATTTGTTGGTCGACCGCAACCGCAAGTTGGTGTGAAGGCGATTTGACAGGTTGCTGTTAGATGCTGGAAAGCGAAATATCAAGTCTAGCAGTCCATTTGCTCAAGTATGCTTGATCCAACGAGGCGAGGTTTCTATCAAGCAATTCCCGTATGTCTGCTAAATCTATCATGCGTCCAGCTAGAGCCTTAAACAGGATTAAGTCTTCGCAGCTCAGGACATGAATCGATTGAGTTGTGCCCACCAAATCACATTCAATTCGACGTGACAATGCAGATTGATAGAATTCGGAATCGCCGAGGAGTAAGTCGACGTCGATGTCCACGAAAGATTCCGGAATAGGCAATCTCCATTGAGAGACTTTCATTACACCAAGATCGCAAACATGGTTCGTTCGTTTTGGCGACAACCCAGCCTTTTGCAAATGGGAGTCAATTTGTTTAGACGCGGTATTTGACATCAGAACCGCAATGTCAATATCTTGTGTACTTCGGGGATATCCCCAGTAGGAAAGTGCGAGACCGCCAGCGAGAGCTTTGATTGGAGCGACCGGGTTCAATATATTCCAGACGCGATCCAAAGATTTCATTAGCAGGGTCGGAGGCATCTATGTTTTGCTCGACTGGTTCTGTCGATCCATATGGACTTTGGAAATCTCAGACCACTTTCGATCTTGGTGATTTTGATACCACTCGCGATAGGCTACGTTCAAATCGGCGTCGGGTCCAATTTTTCGACGGAGACCTGACATGAGCATGGCATGGCTCAACTCCATGGCTTGAAACCACTCAGCCATTCGGCGATCGACTTCTTCTTGCGAAGGTATTTTCATAGGAGGATCAATGGGCTGCTCAAAACACTGGAATTGACCGCGACCTTCACAAATCTACACGAAATTCGTCTCCGCGGCAAACTGAACGAATCGATATTGCTATCGCCATTTAGTCGCGATCAAGCTCTGTTCCGCATGTGATCAAATGGGTCATGCACCACATACTCGTCTATGCCGCCGACTTGCGACTGCCATTTATCAAAACGGTGAGACCTGAAGAAACTACCAAGCCAAGAAGCGCGCCGATGCCGAGATATTCAAACCAGTACGGGCCAACAAATGAACCAACCGTAGGAGTTTCAAGTCGGTTTACGGTCCTCTCCGCAAATTGGGGCGGAAGCTTTTTGAGGTTCTCGGATATTTGATTCGAAATTTCACTCGTGGACTCAAAACGAGCGATGTTTTTTTGGTAACTATCCGTGGACGCCGTTTCGTTCATTGTACCACGTATGGATTTAATCGCTGCAAGGTATTCCATTTTCTCAAAAGCAATCTTCTGCAAAGACTCCTGTAAAGCGTTGCACGCAATATTTAGTTTGCTCTCAAGCGTAGGAAGGTCCGCTTCGTTTTCAATAGACACTTCTTCGTTTGCTGTAGACCTCGCTTTCTGTAGCGAGGATGTGACCATTGCGAGAAGTTGTAATTTTGATTTCCCTTCTGCCCGGCCTTCCTCCACCTGTTGCAAGATAGCTTCAATGTTTTGTTTCTCGCGATCGAGCGAACGAATTTTTTCGTTGATTGACAGAACCGTTTCTGCCACAGGATCATGAACCCTGCCTCCGTTGAAAATCAGGTTGGGATTCGCCTTAACAAGCTCAAACTTTGCGTCACTGCGCATCTTGTTGTATTTGTTGCGGATATTCTCCAGTGAGTTCAACGCATCCGTCGTGTGCCTCGATATACCTGTTTTAAATTTTTCGTAACCGCTAACCACGGATGCAGCAATATCTGCAGAAAAATCGGCGTTTGTCGTCGTCGCACCGATTTTAATGGTTGTGCTGTTGAGGCCCTCTGCTTCGAGCTTGATTTCCAAAATATGGGGACGCTTAAGCCAATAGGCAATTTCTTCCTTGGACATTCCAACTAATTGCCGGTGTTCAGTCAATTGACCGATTTCGACGGCTTGGGTCAGCACTGCCATGCTTCGCATTACGTCCAATTCAGCCATTCCTCGCGTGTTTAAATTCCGGCTAGTTACTGACGAATCCGTTAATATATTAGTCGGATAAACGATTTGAATGAGAGCGACTGCTTTGTATTTGGGAGGCAGTTGACCGAAGTAGAGAAAACCAAACGTTGCACCAACGATCGGCCCAAGTATCAATGGCCATCTCCACGACAGCAAGCGTTTGCGTTTCTTGGGAATTTCTGAATCGCAGTTGCTCGCTCGCGTTGGAATGTCATTTTCGTTGTCGTTTTGTTGGCTAGTTTCCATAGTCGCTCCTGTTCCTAAGATGTTGTTTTGCGGAATTGGATTATTGGATGTCGCTACCGAGAGCACTTGAGATAAATTCGCGACACACCGAGGGAGTAGCGCACTTAAAGGCTGCTGTACATGAGCCAAACACGCTCCAATCACTTCGGCCACTTCGGTCGCTGTGGCATAACGACTATCGGGCTGTTTCGACATCAGCTTACTGATGATCGCGCATAGCCATTCAGGAATCGATGGGTTCAATTCTCTAATCGGCCGAGGTTCGGTGTCGATGATTCGTCTGAGTATGCCATAACTGGTTTCGGCTCGAAACGGCGCATGGCCTGTACACATCGCATACAACACACTCCCGAAACTGAACAAGTCGCTGCGCCCATCGACGGCGTCACCGCGCGCTTGTTCCGGTGACATATATTTTGGAGTGCCAGGATGATAGCCCGTTTGCGTTAAGCTCACGTCGTCTTTGGCTCGTGCAAGACCAAAGTCAGAAATAAAGGCGCGTTCAACTCCTTGTTCGAGAAGTATGTTCGAAGGTTTAACGTCGCGATGCACGAGCCCCTGCGCATGAGCGGCGGCCAGTCCCGCAGCGGCTTGCATGCCGATTCGAAGAATCTCACAGACTTCGAGTGCTCCTTCTCGATCAAGTCGACTTTGCAGCGAATCTCCGGCAACGTAGTGCATCACCAAGAACGGAGACTCGCCTTCGGTCTCGACGTTGTGAATGGGGACAACATGTTCATGAACAACCGCAGCTGCGGCGCGTGCCTCTCGAGCAAAACGCTTTCTGGCTGGTCCGCTACCTGCTAGAAAGGGTGCGAGGAGCTTGATCGCGACCGGTCGATTGAGTTCTGTATCGAATGCTTTAAACACCACTCCCATCCCACCTGCACCGATCAATCGCTCGACTTCATAGCGACCGATGCGTCCCATCATTTCCGGGTGGGATGGTGGGGAAAGAAGTTTCTTGGCCATCGACTCGGTCCAAGCGATTGGCCGATCACTCCATTGCTTAGCAGGCCAGGCTACCTTTGCGTCCCGAGGGATGTTTTCAGAGTCCGCATTAGCGTTTTTGGCTAACACTTCTCCTGCCTCGTTCCACTCGTCGTCGCTTGCTGCCAAAACTGCCAATCGCTTCTGGCAATTAGTGCACGTACCGACGTGATCGAACACTCGCTGTGCCTCTTCACCATGGTCGTGATTTTGCAACATCGCCAGTAGTCTCGCGTCGTCGCATGATGTACGTTCGGAATTCATGGTTCGACCTCAAACTGCTTTACCAAATCTCGCAATCGGCTCATCACCCGACTCCGAGCAAAATAAATGTTTCCTACTTTGACACCTAATTGGTCGGCGGCCTCCGCAATACCGATGCCTTGTATATGGGTCAACCAAAACGCTTGCCAGGTCGTTTCTGCCACCGATGCTCGGATTTGATCGGCAGCCCATTGAAAGATTTCTCGTCTATACTCGAGATCGAATTGCGAGGAGAGTTCCCCATCAGGAGCTTGAAGATTATCCAGCCGTCTTTCTGCTTCTTCACCATCCAATTCAAATGGTCGAGTAGCCACCCGTGTCAGCAAGTTAATAGCCTGGTTGCGTGCGATCCGTAGAAGCCAAGCTCGAAAACTACCTCGGTCCTTGCGTTCCAACCACTGAGATACCGATCTGGCGACTGAGACTAAGACTTCTTGAACCAAGTTGTCTGCGTCAGCCGCTTGAAAGCCCTGTCGTCGTGCCATTCGGAAAACGACAGGTCCGTAGATTGCGACGAGCGAGTCCCACGCTTCAACATCCGCAGCATCTTGCAGACGCAGGATGAGGCTAGCTCGTGTCTCGGGTGGACTAAGATTCACTAGGGGGTTGCCTTCATATTTAAAGTTGGACACGTCTCGACAAATGCGGCCAATTTCTCGAAAAATCGTACCGTCGGCTTTACGCCTCATCTATACCCACATCTTAGGAAAACATTTTCAATGTTTTCCTGGTGTTTTTCGTACTCGCACTCGTACTCCGCCCGAAGGGCAGTACTCGTACTCGATTATCCAGCTCAATCGAGTACGAGTACCATTTCATTGAGTACGAGTACGATAGGGACTCGAAATGTGGGTAAAGATGAGGCTTTACGCCGAGTGGCACTCACATGGTAATTCTTGAGCCTCAATGCGCTAGCATGAGGGCCGGAATTGAGCGTGATTGACAGCGCTTCAGCCCGCACGCTAACGCGTTGCGGCTCAAAGTGAGTTCCATTGGGATATACGCCTCATCAGTACACATATCTTTTGTTCTGATTTCGTGCTGGTGCTCAATGAAATGGTGCTCGTGGTCGTAATCGAGTCGTTCCGATGCCGTCGATTACAACCACGAGCGCCGTCCTTCGGACTGAGCACGAGCACGAAAAGCAGTGAATCTTGGTTTGTGGTGACGAGAAATGTGGGAAAATAGTCTTATTTAGTAGACACGTCATAAATAGATTTCTTGCGCAGTAGCAAGAAAATATGTCAAATTTGTTTTTCTTAAGTTAACCACGAACTATGAGCATCCAGCCTCAGGCTCACATCGATAGACAAACTATAGAAAAAAGTGAGTCGCCTCCAAATTCGAGAGAATCTACCTCCTGCGTCGAGCGCTAATCTTGCGTCGCATAGGGTTTAGGCTGCGTTTTTTCGGTTCGAGAGAAATGGAGCTTCCATTCGATTTTGGGTCGCCCGCGTCTTGATCCGATAATGGATTGTCCATTTTCTTAGTGATACCAAAATCCTGAGCCAACGGATCAGCTACCAATTGCCGATTAATCCTCTGTTCGATTTCGGTCAGCAATTCCCCTTGACCTTTAAAGATAAACGTGAACGCGATACCGTCTCGACCCATGCGTCCTGTGCGTCCTACCCGGTGAACGTAGTCATCCACTTCATCGGGCACGTCGTAATTGATGATATGGGAAATGGTAGTCACGTCAATTCCTCGTCCAACGACATCCGTTGCGACGAGGATTTGGATAGCACCGCTTCGCAGCGATTTGAATACTGAATCTCGTTGCGTTTGATTCATGTTCCCATGAATTGTGCTAAGCCTCATACCCGATAGCTCAGGAATACTACGCAATACTTTTTCAAGCTGGTTATGCAGTTTGGCAGTACCGAGCTTAGTTCTGCAAAAGATAATCGTTTGAGGCGGCTTTTCACGTGTCAGCAACTGGACCAAAACGTCAAATTTGCGATCCGGAGAAACCGTGAGATAACGCTGTTCGATCGTGTCGACCGAAACGTCCTTCTTTGAACAGTCGACGTGGACAGGTTCGAACAGATATTTCTGGGCAAGACGCTTGACCTCTTCGTCCAATGTAGCGCTTAAAAGGAGGGTTTGGCGGTTTTCAGGGCAACGACGCAAAATGCGTTCGATATCGGGCCGAAAGCCAATGTCAAGCATTCTGTCGGCTTCATCGAGGACCACGCACCAAATACTGTTGAGTTTGAGCGACCCCCGATTGATATGGTCGATAACTCGGCCCGGTGTACCGACGACGACTTGGACAGCGCCTTCGAATGCTCGAAGCTGTTTGGTCATATGCTTGCCGCCGGCAACCTCCAAAATTTCGGTCGGGCAACCATACGCCAACTTAACGAATTCGCCGTGGACCTGGGCTGCGAGCTCGCGGGTTGGCACCAAAACCAGGGCTTGTGGATAGCGTGACATGCGAATAGGGTCAAGTTGCTCAAGAATCGGGATGGCAAAAGACGCCGTTTTTCCGGTTCCTGTTCTTGCCTGGCCGATAACGTCGTAACCTTTCAGAGCCCAGGGAATAACGCTAGCTTGGATAGGGCTCGGTTTTTCGTATCCGAGCCGTTTAATGGCTCGCTGCGTGATCTGGGATAAGCGTAGATCGTCGAATGTTTCTGGGGTTTTCGTTTCCATGGTCCGGTCGATGGATGGTGTTCAGGCCAAGTGCAAGCCGTGGCCATCTCTTTCGTTCTCGATTAAACCGGCATTCTACGATACAGTTTGCTTGCTGATTAGTTCAAAATACTCTAACACACTTAATTGTTTCATGGATACCATCCCGTTCGAGCTTCCAGATGCCGCTTATGCCTGGGCTGACCTCTCGGAAGCCATTTTGGAGACCGGTTTTGACGAAACGGCCTTGTCTAACCGCAGCATGAGCGAACAATGGGAGGAGCCGGACGAACCGATTTGGTCGGTTTTGAGCGCGAATTGGATGATTGAAAACGCATTGTCGATCAAAGAACAGATCGAGGTGCGTGGTCGTAACAAAGCCCGGGTAGAGCAGTTTCTAACCTGCCTTGTCCGGAATTTCCGCCAAGCTGTTGCAACAAAAACCTCGTATTCTGACCTGGAACAACTCCAGCGACTCGTTTTGGTCCAACATGTTGCTGAGCTTTATACCAAGATTTATGGCTGGGGGCTTCAACGGTGCGAAGGGAGCCTTTTGCAAGTGCTTTTTGCAAGTGGTCACTCGACTGCGATTCGCCTTGGAGTCGATTTGTTGTTATCAAACCCACCTATCGACTGGGCCGAGGTATCGCTTTCGCTGACCCCGTTAATGCAATCTAAACTTTGGCGAGTGGAGGATGTATTTCCTAAATTGCTTGAGAGCACGGTCCCATCGGTTCTTTCACCGGCCCTGGACGTGGCAAATTATGCAGTTCGAAGTCGCTCGCTTGTGGATCATCCTGCCAAAGCGAATTTTGGGACAATGTTGAGGCTAATGGGCGGTTTGGTCAACCAGTTGGGGATGCTTGAGGAAAACCCCTCTCAATTCGGCAATTCGGTTAGTGCCATTCAAAAAATACTTTTTGACTCGGTTTCGCTGTGTGTTTCCTTATGTGACGCATTCGGATTGCTTGGTAATCAAGTCGCAATCGGAAAACTAACACAAGCAACACGTCTTAGCCATCGCCGAATTCGAACAGAGGCGGCGTTTGCCTTAGCTAAGTTGGGGGACAAAAAGGGGGAGGAATTGCTAATCGAGTTGGCATCCGACTTTTCGAGCCGACAACGCGCGATCGCTTACGCAGAGGAACTTGGAATCGAAGATCGAATCGATGAACGATGGACCACAGCTGCCGCTTTAGCGGAGTCTCGACTTGCAAACTGGCTTGCGCAGATCGAACAGATGGGGATTTCACCGAGTCGGATGGAATTGCTGGATCAACGAACGCTGAGCTGGCCGGGCTTTGAACAGCCACAAGAGTGTTTCTTGTTTCGTTACGAATACGACCTTAAAGAGTCCATTTATAGCAACGTTGGTTTTTCTGGACCGATGTGCCATACTTTTTCGCAAGATCTCGCGGATATCTCGTTAGACGACACTTACGCGATTTTTGTGGGTTGGGATATCGATCATCCGGATGCGTTCGAGGTAGCGCCAAATGCAGTGGATGCTCGCATACGAGAGCGAATGAATCGATTGGTAGAGATGATGCCTGATCAGACTGAATTGGTTGAGACGTTACTGTGTGTAAGTTTCTTTGAACATTTCGGAATTCTAGCGAGGGTTTTGATAAACTCTGAACTCAGAATTGCGGTGGTATCTGAGGACGACAGAGTTACTTGCGAACCGTTTACGACTAAGAACCAAGCGGATCCGATGCTAACCTACTGGCTATGGCGTGGCAGAACGTTTTTCGAAACAGTCTGAGCCGAGTCGCTACATGATCCGTAACCATTCACGGATATTTGTTTCAGGTCATGAAATCTAGTGAATATGGCGTAGTGGACGAGGCCACGAGTCCTGAAGCGCAAGGCCTCGTAGCCTCGTCCACTACCAATGAAAGTCAATTGCGTGAACGGTTACCATGATCCTATGCGTTTTGTGTGAAAGAAATTGATATGTCTTGGCGTGGATCGCAGATCGAATTTAGATCCCGACATCTGACCCATTACGGCATCGAAGAGGTCGATCGATACGAATCATGGGTGAGCAAACTTGGTGACGAGGACGATGAAGCATGCCTATCGGATCTTCGTCCTGAATTCGAGTTCCGCGGCGGCATGTCCGTACTGGATGTCGGTGCTGGCACAGGCGCAATGTCAAAAGTTCTGTGTCACGTTGCGGGTCTGTCGATAACTGCCCTTGAACCTTCCCCACACATGATCGCAAAACTGTGTGCGAAACCTGAACTGAGAAATGTATGCGTTATTTGTGGTTTTTCCGATTCGCAAGCTGATCTGCCGCTATTTGAAGCGTCCTCTTTTGATGCAATTGTCTCTCGCCAACTCTTGAATGGGTTGTTCGATCCTTTGACCGCATTCCGCAATTGGCATCAATGGCTGAAACCAAATGGGACACTAATCGTGATCGACGGATTCTACGATAGGCCTGATTGGACAGGTACGATAACATGTGAATTAGACGTATTGCCGTTTTCTGCTTGCCGCACGATGGCGATGGCCCCATACTTGTTAGAAACAATGGGTTTTGATGTAAGCCTTGTCAAGTTGATGGAGGCGACCAATGCCTTGCCTGCAACAAGAACGCAACGCTACGTTGTAATTGCGAGAAAACATGCCTAAGATATAAACCCGTTCGTTCACGCTAGTCCTTAAACAAGCGAACGCTTGTTTGTCGGAGCTTGATTTTCGCAGCGCAGCGGCGACCAGGCCAGCCGGGCTGGTTGATTTTTTTCGATTTCGTTTGC
>JAYTVL010000328.1:0-18803 GCA_043744075.1 Pirellula sp.
GCCCACCTGTTCCCATCCCGAACACAGTAGTTAAGCTTTCGGAGCCGATGATAGTGCCCACCAGTGCGAAAGTAGGTATTGCCGGATTTTTCAACAAAAACAAAGCCCGCTTGCAGAAATGTAAGCGGGCTTTTTTTATGCGCCAGTGTAGAACGGTTGTCCTCAACCGTTCTCGCCCAGCGTCCCCAACTCGGAAACGATCCTGCGGCGGCGTTTAACCTAGTCAGCCCGAAGCTAACGTGGCTCCCGGCTTAAGAAACGCATGTCGCTTTCCTACGAAACTTCGCATAAAATGAGAACTGTTTCGTAAACAGTTTTTTGACGTTGGATGTAGCCGAGGCTACCACGAGTACGCGATATGCCAAATGAAGCAGATACCTGCAGCAGATTCGTCGTACCAAAGCTCCAGGCTGCTGGTTGGGACAACGATCCTTTTCGAATTAACGAGCAAGTCACATTCACAGATGGACGCATCGTCGTTACAGGCCAAAGAGGGCGTCGAAGGCCAGGCAAGAGAGCGGACTACATCCTTCGATATCGACCGGATTTTCCCATCGCAGTCGTTGAGGCCAAAGCGAGCTATGCAACGGCAGGCGAGGGGCTTCAGCAGGCCAAGGATTATGCCGTCGTTTTGGGTTTGAGTTTCGCTTTCTCCACAAATGGACTTGAAATAGTCGAATTCGACTTCACCACAGGTATAGAGCGACAAATCAATTCTTTCCCGTCCCCAATCGAACTGTAGGGACGACTAAATCGAAATCAGAATCTCGATCCCGCCAAGACCGAAAAGTTGCTAACGCCTGCATATCATTTGAGTGGGAGATCACCACGGTACTATCAAGAAATAGCCATTAACCGCACCGTTCAGGCGGTGATTCAAGGTGTGCCACGCATCTTGCTCACAATGGCAACTGGTACCGGCAAGACTGTCGTGGCATTTCAGATTTGTTGGAAGCTTTGGAATTCTCGCTGGAACAAGACTGAAGAGCACCGGCGTCCTCGAATCTTGTATCTGGCTGATCGCAACATCTTGATCGATGACCCAATGGCCAAAACATTTGCCCCATTCGGGGATGCTCGATGGAAGATTGCCGGTGGGAATGCGATCAAGAGTCGCGAAATGTATTTTGCAACCTATCAGTCCATCGCTGCGGATTCGAATCGGCCAGGATTGTACCGAGAATTTCCTGCGGACTTCTTCGATGCCATAGTCATTGACGAGTGCCACCGTGGAAGTGCACGCGAAGATAGCAACTGGCGTGAGATTCTCACTCACTTCTCATCCGCGTCACAAGTCGGAATGACGGCGACACCTCGTCGGCAAGACAATGCGGATACATACGACTACTTTGGCGACCCGATTTACTCGTATAGCCTGCGGCAAGGAATCGAGGAGGGATTCCTAGCTCCTTACCGAGTGCATCGCATCGTCACGACTTGGGATGCAGTTGGTTGGCGTCCCAGCCAAGGAGAATTAGATCGTTTTGGTCGAGCGATTCCTGACGAAGAGTACCAGACCACCGAATTCGAGAAGATCGTCGCACTTAAGGCTCGAACGGATGCTGTTGCAAAGCACTTGACCGAGTTTCTGAAACGCACGGATCGATTCGCAAAAACGATTATCTTCTGCGTCGACCAAGAGCATGCCGATGAAATGAGGCGTGCACTAAACAACTTGAATGCCGATCTAGTCCGTGATTTTTCAGACTATGTTTGTCGTGTTACATCAGATGAGGGCGAGATCGGCCGTGGTCACCTCAGCAATTTTCAGGATCTCGAGCGACGAACGCCAGTTATCCTGACAACGTCGCAGTTGCTCACTACAGGAGTTGATGCTCCGACCGTGCAAAACGTGGTTTTGCTGCGAGTGATCAACTCAATGACGGAGTTCAAGCAGATCATAGGACGCGGAACTCGTGTTCGTGACGATTATGGCAAGCTGTTCTTTAGCATTCTGGACTATACCGGCTCTGCCACTCGATTATTCGCAGATCCTGATTTCGACGGTGATCCAAGCAGTGAGACTGAGATCTCCATTGATGAATCGGGCGAAGTTACCAGCGAGGTAGACGACGAGGCAATTCACGAACCGCCTCGCGAGTATGACCCAACAGTGAGACTGCCTCCTGATGAAGACGACGCTCCACGGCGTAAATTCTATTTCGACGGCGGCGAAGTCGAAATTGCTGCGCACCTCGTTTACGAGTTGGATCCCGACGGAAACCAACTTCGAGTCGTTCAATTTACTGACTACACTGCGGACAAAGTGCGAACGCTTTATCGTAATGCGGCTGAATTGCGAAACGAATGGGCCGATCCCGAGAAGCGTCGAGAGATCATTGACCGACTCGAAGAGCGTGGGATCGATTTTGACCACCTAGCCGAAACCGCCAACCAACCCGATGCGGATCCGCTTGATTTGATCTGTCACCTTGCATTCAACGCTCCGTTACGAACAAGGCGTGAACGAGCTCAAAGGCTTCGTTCGGAGCAGCCAGATTTCTTCAAGCAATACGGCGATGAAGCTAGGCAGATCCTAGAGGACCTGCTCGACAAGTACACCGAACACGGAACGGCCCAATTCGTGATCCCAGACATTCTCGAACTTCCGCCGATCAACGCACATGGAAATGTGATCGAGATCGCGAAACGTTTTGGTGGAATTGAATCACTGCGAGACGCGGCAGGAGACTCAGGGGAGTTTTACACGCCTAGACCTGTCATACAGTTCATGGTGACGGTAACGAACCCGCAATTAGGTGAAGTCGTACTCGATCCCGCTTGCGGTACCGGCGGCTTCTTAGCGGAAGCGTTTTCCCATCTGGAGAAGCAGTGCAAAACGGTTCAAGACCGGAAGGTACTGCAAGATCGAAGCATTGCTGGTGGAGAGGCAAAGCCGTTGCCTTATATGCTGGCCCAAATGAACTTGCTGCTTCATGGGCTCGATGCCCCTGCGATTGAATATGGGAACAGTCTGGCGGTGAAGATCACGGAATTGGGGCCGAGCGATCAAGTCGACTTGATCCTGACCAATCCGCCATTCGGAGGTGAAGAGGAGGCTGGCATACGAAACAATTTCCCAGCGGCCAAACAGACTAGCGAAACGGCCTTGTTGTTTTTGCAGTTGATCATGCGCCGCCTCAAGAAACCTCGATCTGGCAATGAGAATGGCGGACGAGCCGCGATCATTGTTCCCAACGGCACTTTATTTGGCGATGGTGTTTGCGCTCGGATCAAGGAGGATCTGCTCAAGGAATTCAACCTGCATACGATCGTCCGTTTACCGAACGGTGTGTTTGCTCCATATACGGCCATCCCGACGAACCTTCTTTTCTTTGATCGGTCGGGGACAACAAAGGATATTTGGTACTACGAACTGCCAATGCCGGATGGACGAAAAAACTACTCCAAGACCAAGCCGGTTCAGTTCGATGAGTTCGCTGACTGCATCAAGTTGTTTCAATCCAAACGCCGTAAGGAGGATGACCATGCCTGGAAAGTGCCAGCCAAGAGTGTCCTCAAGTATGACAAGGCGGGTAATCTGCTTGCGTGCAATCTTGATCAAAAGAATCCTAGCAGTGCTGATGCATTGGTGCATCTACCACCGGAACAACTAGCAGATGACATTCTTGCAAAGGAGCGGCGCATCATTGAAATCATGGAAGAGATCAAAGCGGAGCTAGCCGGCAACAATCATCAGCCGCAGGCCGCTAGCCCCCGGTTGTAGGCAGAACAACAACGAACATTTACTATTTGAGAACCGGACGCTAGCGAGTCCCGGCTGATTAAGACCCAAGCTCGCTAGCCCACGGTGGAACAATATGAAGAAAGCAGCAAAGAAAACAAACGGCTTAGGTACAGCCAAGGCGTCGTCACTTGAGGTCGCTAACTACAACAATGTTTTAAACGACGTCGTCGAACTGCTTGAGTCCGCTCGACGCACTTCAGTCCGCGCTACAAACGCGATTATGACCGCGACATATTGGGAGATTGGAAGAAGGGTCGTTGAGTACGAACAAGGCGGTTCAGACCGAGCGGTCTATGGGAAACTGGTAGTCAAGCAGCTCGCGTCTGATCTAGAAAAGCGTTTTGGAAGAGGCTTCTCAGCTCGAAACGTTTGGTACATGAGGGAGTTCTATCTGGGGTGGCAAATAGTGCAGACACCGTCTGCACTATTTGTCAATTCGCCAAAAAGCCCGACATCGGCCGGCTTTTTGGGAGGAATAGAAACTCAACCGATAGTGCAGACAGTGTCTGCACTATCTAAGGAAGTCGGTATTGCGCAAACAGTGTCTGCGCAATCCAAAAAGACCCAGATTTTCCAGACAGCGTCTGGAAAATTCGACCTCGGCCAAATCGCGGCCCGCTTTCCCTTGCCATGGTCTCACTATGTTCTGCTTTTAAAAGTGGACAATCCCGGCGCTCGCAGGTTCTACGAAACCGAAGCGTTGCGCGGTGGTTGGAGTGTTCGTCAGTTGGATCGACAAATCAGCACGCTGTTCTTTGAACGCACGCTTGCGTCAAAAAACAAAAAGGCCATGCTTGAAAAGGGTAGCGTTCCAGAGGAAGGCGATGTACTGACCGCCGAGCAAGAAATAAAAGACCCGCTCGTTCTTGAGTTTCTCGGACTCAAGGACGAATACTCAGAGACCGATCTCGAAAACGCATTGATCGAGCATTTAGAGACATTCCTTTTGGAGCTTGGAGGCGATTTCACGTTTGTCGGACGGCAACGGCGATTACGCATCGACGACGAATGGTATCGAATCGATTTGCTCTTTTTTCATCGGTTGCTTCGTTGCTTGGTGGTGATCGATTTGAAGCTAGGCAAGTTCACGCACGCCGACGCAGGCCCAATCAGCCGGAACGCGCTAGCGTCCGGTTCCCATCCGCAAACAATTCATTCAACGCGACAACCGGGGGCTAGCGCCCTGCGGCTGATGGCTGCTGATCGTCAGGCGATCAGCCGGAACGCGCTAGCGTCCGGTTTTCGAACTTGGGAACTCCAAAAACTTTCGATCTTGTGCATCGCGAACATACTCGATAACGCGATGCAGTTCGTCTTCGGTGTTAACACATCGCCAGTCACCACCGACCGACCACACCGGCCGATCTTGAAAAATCGCATCGTGCTCTCGCAGTGCCGTCGTACAGTTGGCCTTCAGTTGATCTCGAACAATACCACCGCGATGCGAATTTGCGGTAACCACCACATGAACATGGTTCGAACGAGCGTTGGCTATCCACAGATTCCACGAACGAATAAGGCAGTGTTTGGCAATCATCGATTCAACGATGGCGCGCCCGTCGTCGTCGAGCAATTGAATCGGATACTTCAATCGATCTGCCCGCCAAGCTTCCAGCAACGGTTGCGGCGGCATATCCCCTTTGCCGTATTTTCTCCAACCGGTGGCAGCCCCTTGGAGATGCGTGCCGTAGACAGTCCAGGTAATGAAGTATGCCAGCGGCAAATCGTTGTTCATACGAGTCCCCTTGAGTGGATATCAAGCGATCGCAATGTGGAAAGAAACGATATCGATTCTGAGAAAGGGCGGATTGGACCATTATGGCGACAGAAGAAACCGAGGGCTAGCGCCCTGCGGCTGATAATTCCTGATCGTCAGGCGATCAGCCGGAACGCGCTAGCGTCCGGTTTTCTACGTACCAATAGTACCAATATTTTTGTCGCAATGAGACAATCGGGGGCTAGCGCCCGGCGGCTGATGGCACGCCAAGGAGTTGGCAAATGAGCATTCCAGATTGGCCCTTGGTTCCGCCTTCGGAGGTAGTAGTTCCTGTACACCGCACTGTTACGGTCACGCCTGGAATTTCCTACCGTACATTGGGAGTAAGGCTGTGGGGCGAGGGTGCCTATGAGCGTCAAACAATTGATGGAATACAAACCGCAGCGAAAACTTTGAATCAAGTTAATGAAAACGATCTCATCATCAACAAAATTTGGGTTAGACATGGCTCCGTGGCGGTCGTTGGACGTGATGTCGCGGGTTGCTATGGATCAAATGAATTTCCTACGTTTGAATTTCGTCGAGAATTAATTGAGCCACGGTGGATGCATTGGTATTCCAAGTCACAGGAATTGTGGACTAAATGCGATTTGCTTTCACAAGGAACGAGCGGGAAAAACCGAATTCGGCCCGAAAAGTTTATGACAGTGGAAGTGCCACTACCCGATCTAAAGGAACAACAGCGACTTGTTGGTCGTATTGACTGTCTTGTCACCAAAGTCGCGGAAGCACGTAGGCTTGCACTTCAAAGTGACATGTCAGCGAACCAACTGACACATAGCCGATTTTCATTTGTCATCGAAGGAGCTCCCCGCATGCGAATGTTTGAAGTGGCGCCACTCGTACGTCGAAAAGTCGAACCACAGTTAGGAGAAGATTATCCCGAACTTGGCATTAGGTCATTCGGTAGAGGATCGTTCCACAAGCCTTCGCTTGATTACCTATCTGTTGGAACAAAGAAACTCTACCGTATTGAGCCAAGCGATCTCGTCTTTAACAATGTTTTTGCATGGGAAGGTGCCATCGCCGTGGCCAAGCCTGAGGACAAAGGTAGAGTCGGGTCACATCGATTCATCACGTGCGTTGCTCAGGATCAAGTCGCGACTGCCGAATTCCTTTGTTTTTATTTCCTAACCCCTGAAGGTCTCGAAAAGATAGGTAAAGCCTCGACTTCATCGCAGGCTGTTTCAGCGAAAAGCGAATCAGCCAACGCTTTTGCCAAAAAGCACCTCGCGTCCAGAATACATCTGTCGGTCATCGGACAACGATCCCATCGAAATCCAAGCGAACAAATTCGCCGCAGCGCTAACTAATGATGCCAAAGGAGTTTATGAAGCGGACTTGGCACGAGTTCCGAGGTGGGATTGAGCCAATCTATCTTGATGGTCTAAAGAATGATGCAGTCTTTGTTGCATCGTCAGATATGGAACGTAGGCTGCATTTCAAATCTGGCCCAAATGCAGAAGATGACGCACTGCTCGAATGCATTGCACAGCCCATGGCTGATCGATTTGAAGTTTCTGCCCACGCGATGCGAAATCGGTTAGAGAGCATGAAGCTTTTGAGGCGTCGATCACAACATGGGCCGCAAACCGTGGGCTAGTGTGACCGGCGACAGTGATTGGGGCCGTTGAGGTTGATCTAAGTTCCGAGCGGTTGAGGACAACCCATTCTACTCTGGTTTCATTTGTCTGCGGGGTTATAATCTTACCGTTATGAGCAACGACTCGAAACCTTCGTCAACACAACCGCCTCTCCTTTATGGAAAGCAGCCAAATGAGCAAGGCATCTCAACTTCAAAAGCTTCGACTCGCAATTCATGGCGTGAACGCACCTTTCTTTTCTGCAGGAAGCTACGCTCCGCTTGTGCAGCCAACTTTGCGATTCAAAGACAAGACCAGTTTTGTCGTGCAGTTGTCAAAGAATCAATACGAACAAGTTGCCGAACTACAACCCTTGATCGATCGCTGTAAACCGGCGACATTCGGGGACAATCGTCAAAACCGACTGGACCGCACTGTCCGCGACGCTTTGCAGCTAAAGTCAGAAAGCGGTGCGTTTTCCGTTTCGGATTTCGACCCTGAATCGGCTGGGATACTCAAAATCATTAAGCGTGAAATGCTCGCTCCAGGTTCGTCGCCGATCACTGCGGAATTGTATTCGCTCAATATTTACACACGGGGTGGGCACTTCGCGCCACACAAAGACACGCCGCGTGGGGAAGATATGTTCGGCACTTTGGTTGTTTGTTTGCCCTCGTGCTTTTCGCAAGGTCAATTGTCGTTGATGCATCGCGGAGTCGTAAACAGGTTTGATTGGGGCGAGGATTATTCGAAACATCAGATTTCCCAAATGAATTGGGCCGCGTTTTTCGGTGATGTGGATCATCAGATTGAAAAGGTCCGCGACGGGGCGAGGGTCACATTGACCTATCTGCTTCGACGAGATGAAAAGTCTGAGCCACCGCCAGCCATGGAGGCTTCGAACTTAATGAACGAGGTCCAACGAGTTTGGAATGAACTGCTAGCAGATCCTTCCTTTTTCCCAAATGGAGGGACCATTGGATATCCGTGCTGCCATCTTTATCACCAGGATGCCAGATTCCAAATTAGGCAGAAGCCGCTTGAGCAAGACGCAGTGAACATGCTCAAAGGAAGGGATCGCCTTGTAGCGACCACAGCGTTGCAGGCCGGACTCAAAGTCGAATTCTCCCCTTACTTGTTTGAAAACTGCATTGATGAAACATGGCAGCTTGATCGATTCCCAACCGGTCAAGAGAAAAAAAATTTGAAATCTCAAATGGATCTGTCCGATCTAGAATCAGCGTTGCCAATCATCGGAGAAAGCTCCGAAAGGGTTAAAAGCTCTGGGATTACTTGGCTGGAACAGCCCCCAACGAGTCGCGGCGTGATGCAATCCAGAGGCGACACTGCGCAGGAATTGCCAGTCGCCCAGCGACTGCATTCCTGTGAATACTGCGAATGGGGATATTTTGGAAATGAGGCGTCCGAAGTGGATTTCTATATATATGCCGCCCTGCATCTAATGGTCCCCAGCTTAAGTGCACGGCAGAAGTCAACCAAGAGGTCGAAAGCGTCCGCGACCAAACAACCTCTGAAGAAGAAAAAGCCGGTAACCAACGTAGTATCGACTGAATTGTCAAAGCCGTCAAAAACGAAAACTGCCGGTCCGTCAAAAAAACCAGTGGCTCAAAAATCGAAAAAGAAGAAGCTAGATTAAAAATCCTTTCATCGAGAGCAACCACCAGACAAGAAAGCTTCAAACATGCCATCGCGCAATGAACCGTGTTCTTGCGGCAGCGGAAAAAAATTCAAGAAGTGTTGCTACCACAAACAGTTCTCCTTTCAAGAGAACGATTTGGGTAGTTTCGATCGGTTGGTTCCGATGGACGAGGACCTATCGAGTCTCCTTTTGAAACACATTGATTCCTTGGGGCCAGACGTGTCTCCCGATACTCCTCTCTTTGACACCCTGGACTTCGAGCGCACGGAGCATAGTATGGCAATGGCCATGAAACAAGCGGGAGTGGATCCGGCGATCATCCATGCATTCATAGAGACGGGAATGATGGTCAGTGAAGAGAACATGGATAAGTTTTCTCAAAAGGATCTCGATCTGTGGCAGTCCAAGATCGAGGAGTTTCGCAATGGATCCACTTTCGAGGATGCCCCCGGTCTTGATGAAGTGAAGGCCAAGTTTCCAATTGGGACCATTGCCCACTATGGTCCTGACGACAAACATACGACCAAGATCGTTGTAGGAGTGATCTTGCATTCGACAGCAGAGCCTATCCTGCGTCGCTTCGTCGGCAGCAAGGTGACAGAAGATCCGAAGGTGCCAATGCAGATCGTTGAATTCCTTTCCAGTTACCAAATCAAAGAAACCGCATTCGTCGAAGGGAACATAGGTTGCCCGCATGAAGAAGGCGAAGACTTTCCTGTTGGCGAAGACTGCCCATTCTGCCCATTTTGGGCCGGCAAACAAGGCTCAGGGAGTGAACCTTTTTGAGTAGAACGAATATTCGCAAGTTTATTAAAAGGACTGATTTGGAAGATGGCTGAGAACAACCGACTCGACATCGCGATGTCGACCTTGAATGCATTGGGCCAACCCGGAACGGATTTGGAACGCCTTTTCGCTGCCATGCAGCTCGACGGACTAATTTTGACGGGAGCAAATTCGGAGGTCATCACGGCAATCGAAGAATTTGGTGTGCACTATAATTCGATCTGCACGACCTATCCCCCTGCAACCTTCGACGTACACCCACCTGGTCTGAATAATGCCGATGCGGTCGAGCTCATTGGACGCCTTCGACCGCTTTGTGAGTTGATTCGGGATGCTGAGACCGAGCGAATCCTTGACAGGTTGCGAAATCACGAAGGAAAGTTGCCTGAAACGGAGATCATCCAGGCACGACGGCATCGCGACTGGTTTGTGCCACTTTTGCTGCAAGAGTGCCAGAAGGAAATCGATAAACTCAAGCAGCAACCCGGTGCTGAAGATCGGTTGTCCGACGATGAGCAAAGTTCCTTGCCGTTCTTTGCGTTTTTTCTGTTTTCCGAGTGGGAGACTGTAGAGTCGATACCCATCATTTTGGAAGGAATGAGTTTACCTGGCGAAGGCCCATCCGACCTATTCGGTGATGGCATTCATGAACAGTTATCTCGGTATCTGGCTCAATTTCTATCGAGCGACCTCAATCGAATTGACGAGATGATCTGTGATCCTAAGGTGTACAGGTATGTGCGATGGGGAGCGGCTAGCAGTTATCAATATTTGGTCCGTGACCGAATTCTAACCATTGAAGAAGCACTTGTCCGCCTCGAAAGCAGCTTTCACAAAACGAAAGTGATCGGAAAAAATGGCCGCCCAGGTATGAATCACTGCTATGAGTTGAGCGCTGGGATAATTGACAACCTTTGCCAGTTGGGCGGTTCCTTGAAATCCATTTTTGGCGAGTACGATCAAATTTGGGATTTCGTCGACGAATCGATATTCCATCGCAGCGAGTCCGAAGAAGCGTGGTCGGAGTCCAAAGTGCAAAATGAGTTGCTAGAACTGCCGCCGACTCGTGCCCCTAACATCCTAGAAATCCTGCGTCCTTGGGGTTCCTTTGAGCAACGCCTCAAAACCTGTTCCCCTCGCACTACAACTAGCTCTAGCCTCGAATCGGTGTATCCTATCGAACGCCCAACGCCTCATGTCACTTCTTGGTCGCCAAGCACCACTGCACAATTGTCGAACGCAACTGGCACGCTACGAAAGGCGGAGCGAGTGCCCCGAAATGCAAAATGCCCTTGCGGGAGTGGCAAGAAATTTAAGCAGTGCTGTATAAGAGGTTAACCCTTGCAGTATCTGCTTTCATAAGTCGAGGAAGCCGACGTCGGAGCTCTCCACCGACCCCGGGTACCCTGTGTCGGTGGAGGCGCGATGCACTTTCAAACGCGAGCGAAGCGAAGCCCACGCCGACCAGGGGCGGTGTAGGGCAATCGCTTTGCGATTTGCCATGTTTGTAGCTGATCAGTTGTTGCTCCACCGACCGGGGTCGGTGAAAGCTGCCATCCTCCGAGTCACAAAATCCATGTTGGGTCTCGGTGGAGTTACTCTCCGTATAATGTAAGCATCTCCGCTGACCCGCTCCATTACTTCTAGCAGCGTCCGCCACGAGTGTAGTACAGTTGCCCTCAACTGTTCACGCACTGCGCTCGCCTTTAAAGCGAAATCTATTTCGATCTTAAGCAAGAGCCGGAGCGACTTGCTAAAATCAATATCGAAATCTTTCCATCATTGCCAAAATCGAGAGAATCGGATCATGCGCCCCAATTTTGTTCGAATCATGTTTGTTCTATTCCTGCTTTGGTCGCAAGCAGTTCTGCAAGCCGATACTCCCAATGATTGGCTGCGTGGAGTTGGCAATCAATTGGAGATGCGATTGCGAGGCGAAGTTCTCGACGCAGCTGGACACCCAGCCATTGGAGTTGTCGTTTCTGGAAGCTTCTTTTCATCGGAGGATGTTCACGCGATTGAAACAAAAGTCGGCGGCAATCGATTCGAAGCATGGGTCCCCTTAAATCAACGAATACTTTTTTCGATTTTGTTCAAGGCTTCGTTGAATGGGGACGAGCAGTTCGCCTTCAAAAGTTTGAATGCGTATGAGCTTCGTCAAGCAGCAATCGACGGGATCAAGTTATCGCTTCAAGTTCCCTCACGGCAAGTTAACTTGAAAGTGACCGTCGGGGGCGAACCCGTTTCTGGAGCAAATTTGATTGCAGAACTGGATTACGAAACGGAACTGCGATCGAAATCGGACGAAAACGGGATTGTTAGGCTGAAACTCTTGTCGGCTCAAACTCTGAAACGCTTGACCGCTTGGACCGATGACTTTCGCATTGGTGGCTACGGATTCGACGGAAAGCTGGCTCGTGACCCAAATAAAGACGAGCATGTTGTCGAACTCGCCCCATGCCGCAATTTGAAAATGCGCTTCGTGGACCAGTCGGGCGCAGCGGTTCCCGACGTGAGCTTCGTTCTTCAAGTCGCCACGCCTAGGCCCAATGTCAATTATATCGGTCAAACGGATCATACACGGATGAAGACCGACGCAAGTGGAGAAGCATTGTATCGATGGTTCCCAGACTGGAAGGCACATCATTTTTATGCAGAATCCAAATCGGATTTATGGTATGTCGACCGGGATAAGGAAATCCAGGACGACGTTGTTGTTTTTAAACTGACTCGATCCAAAATTGCAGACCGAAAACGCATTGCAGGATCTGTTCGATCTTCAGCAAACGATGTGGGCGGTTTCTTCGTGTCCGTCCAATCCTTCCAAGCGGATCGAGAAGGTCATTCGGATCAGCTTTCGGCGTTTACAAACGTCGACGGGACCTTCTCGGCGGATGTCTTGCCGGATGCCACTTATTGTGTTTTTAGCGTCGACCCGAAATGGGTGAGCAACATCACTGATCTGATACCGTATCAATCGGTTGCAGACAAAATTACGAATCCCGAGCTGACACTTTCGAAGGGTCAACAGGTCGAGGTCTTCGTTACGACTGGGTCAGATAGGAAACCTTTTCGCAATTTAGCTATCGGCTTTCACACCGAGTACCTCTACTCATGGTTTGAGGGAAAAGAAAAACGTTATGGAAGCGGCGGTCCGAGTTGGCGTGCAACGACCGATGAGGCAGGTCGAATCCAAACCCCCGCAAACCTTGGCAAGCTGAACGTTTCAGTTTACACGCCCCTTTGGCAAACAAGGGAAACGCATGACGTCAGTTTGGGCCAGCCTACGAAAGTCACTTTGCATCGCGAAATCCAAGCCAAACGAAAGGTGCAAGTGCAACTGATACTGCAAGATGGACTGGATGTAAAGCTGGACCATGCAGCCATCACGATTGGTGCGCTAGGTGGTAGTTCTAAGGACAACCAGACTCTAAAATCCGATTCGAAAGGGGCGTTTTCTTTCGAGACATTGGCTTCACCCGTTGGTGTGTTTGCTTGCACGAAGGATGGTCGAGCAGCTGGCATGGGTCAGGGCATTAAAACGACAGTTCGTCAATCTCAACTGTAGAACTTCATAGGACTTTTATGCATCCACAACAACGTTTGATTGGGGATGTGCCTGGCAAGCTAGAGTGAATTGATTGTGCTTGGCAGATTGACTGAGGGCATCCTCTGATTCCATGACTACGCTACCTTTCAGCAGTTTCGTCATGCACTGACCACAAACACCTGAACGGCATTCAAAGGGTAATTCGATGCCCAACTCTTCAGCCGACTCTAATACCGTAGAGCTTGCTGTTACATCGATCGATTGATTGGATCTCGCAAAAGAAATGGTAAACGTCTGGTCGTTTTCGCTCGTGGTCGTCGCATTGGTTATGTTCGAACCACTGGGTATGCTATTCGCATCTCTCAATGCAATTCCATTTACATTCAATTTCTCGTTGACACCTGGGGAAACAAAGGCTTCGGTAAAGATTAAACTTGATGGAACTCCCAAACTCACGAGCAATTCTTTTGTAGAATCCATCATGCTCTGTAATTTCTTGGTCTGGAATTTTAGGAATGTCCGCTATTTTTCGGTACTCCGTCAATTTGCTGACATGCTCCGTCCCAATCGCGATGATTGCGGCATCACACATCTGACGCATTGGCGGTGGCTTTCTTACGCTAGAACGAAAGATTTTCTACAATTTGATAGCCTATAGATCATCCTTGATAAGGACCGAAACAAACTGTCAAATAACCCGAAAAGCCGAAAGCTGGATCACTTTGGTCAATGGAATAGATATCCAAAAATATTCCCTTGACTCCATTCCTTTGACCTGAAAAAAACACGAGCATCCCCGAATTCTTGGGGGAAGTGGACCCCCGCTACGGAGACTCGATTGACTGTGACATGCGACGGCTATGAACTCGGCACGCATCCCGTTAACATGATTGCGGAGCAGGTGGCCTTTTGCGTCACCGCTTTCACAACCTCATTGAATCAGCAACGGTCGCATCTCGTGCGGCTTCTCGAATGCTTGCCGCTCAAAGGATTTCAATGGATCAACCTCAATCATTCTGAGATTTCGATGATCACTTTGGTCAATGGAATGGGGTCAATGGAATAAAGTTTTCAAACCGATTTTTTTACCACCTTCAACAAATAACAACCTCACGATTCATTCCCTTGCCTCCATTCCCTTGACAATTCTCTTAGCTCTGTTCACCACCACCTTGGCAACTTTTATGAAAGTCTGTTGGCGAATACTACCAAATGGTACGGTAGATATCGACGATTTGTTCGCACGTTGGAACGCGAGGATTATTTGCTGGACTACCCGATTCGATCGCTGCCTGTGCCATCTCTTGAAGCTTGCTTTCGTACGCTTGTTGATCCGATATGAGTGCATGCATACGAGGAATCCCACAGGTCCTATTGAGGTTTTCTAGCCAGGGGACCATGGCATGCGCTGCCTCCCAATCAGCCGCTTGATTGGGGATAATCTCAAGCCTTCGTGCAACCTCCGCATAACGAGCTTCGGCTGCGGCTAAAGAAAATCTAGTCACTTCAGGTAGCAGCACTGCGTTCGATAAACCGTGGGTCAGATGAAAATGGGCTCCCAAGGGACGGCTCATGCCGTGAATCAGACAAACACTGCTGTTCGAGAACGCCATTCCTCCTTGAAGGGCTGCGACCATCATTCCCTCACGAGCTTCGATGTTGTCTCCGTTCTCGTAAGCATTAACAAGATGCTTGCTACAAAGCTGCAAACAAGAGAGCGCGATCGGATCGGTCAGTGGATTGGCTTTGCGAGAAACGTACGCTTCCAACCCGTGACTGAACGTGTCAATTCCAACATGGGCCGTGAGCGTTTTGGGCATCGAAACACTCAGCTCGTAGTCGACGATGGCCACGTCTGCCTGTAAATGCTCGTCGAGCATCATCATCTTGATGTTGCGAACTGTATCGGTGATGACCGAGACCTTGGTAGCTTCGCTGCCGGTTCCGGCTGTTGTCGGCACCAAGATTAGGGGACATCCGGCATTGGAAACTTTGTGATATCCCATGTATTGGGAGAGCGGTAACGGATTGGAGGTGAGAATCGATATGGCTTTGGCTGCATCCATTGGACTTCCGCCACCAAGGCCGACGATGAGCTCGGATTGCGAGTCGCGATACGCAGCCAGCCCTTGCTCGACGTTTTCAACGGTTGGATCAGGTTGTATACTGGAGAATATCGTCCCTTGGATGCCTGCTTCGCGTAAGTGGACTTCGAATTCTTGCACCTTTCCGCTGGCCACCAAGTTCGCATCGGTCACCACCAGTACGCGCCTTTTTCCACGCTTCAAAATCTGTTCCGCAAGTCGCTTCCTTGCACCGCCGCCAACGATGAGGGTCAGCGGGGAGTTGTATTGGGCAACTACCATCCTTTGCTTCTCATGTAGTCTTTGTCCCATCGGGCCAGGACGACTTTTTGACGAGTGTAGAACAAAACACCTTCGATGCCCTGTACGTGCAGGTCACCGAAGAATGAATCATCCCACCCTGAGAAAGCAAATATCGCCATGGGGGCCGGAATTCCGACATTGATGCCGACCATACCACACTTGGATTGCCGGACAAATTCGCGAGCCGCAGAACCGCTTTGCGTAAAGATCGTTCCGCCATTTCCGTAAGGAATGCTGCTTTGCCATTCGAGCGCTTCTTCGAGCGTTTTTGGATACATACTGGAGAGCGCGGGGCCAAACAATTCCGTGTTGAAGAGACGACTGGCAGGTGTCACGTTGTCAATAAGTGTCGGCCCAACAAAGAAACCCTCTTCCGGTAATTGTTGTCGACCATCGCGAACCATTCGCACGCCCCGTTCCAACGTATCTAGTATACCCAGCAACCGCTTTTGCGAGGCCGAATCGATTACCGGTCCCATTCCGGCATTTGGATTCACGCTAGTGTCATCTAGTTGGAGCGCATTCATATCTTCAACCAGTCGCTCTTGAACGATCGGGCCGCCGACTTCCATCATGATACTTCCAGCCATGCATCGCTGGCCTGCGCATCCAAACGCCGAGCCGATGATGGCTCGACTCGTAGAATCGATATCGGCGTCCGGCATAACGATCATGACGTTCTTCGCGCCGCCGGCAGCTTGAACTCGTTTTCCGTGAGAAGTTCCAAGCTGATATACATGCCGGGCAACTCCTGTCGAACCAACAAAGCTAATGGCGCGAATGCTCGGATGGGTACATAGGCCGTCTACAACCTCCTTGCCACCATGAACGACGTTCAAAACTCCTGGCGGCAAACCGGCTTCACTGAATAGCTCTGCAAGTCGATTCGCGCAATGCGGGACTTTCTCACTCGGCTTCAGAATGAATGTGTTTCCCGCCGCGATCGCGATCGGAAACATCCACAGTGGTACCATTACCGGAAAATTGAATGGAGTAATGCCAGCGACAACCCCCAGAGGTTCACGAGATGTTTGCCCGTCGATCTGTCGGGCGACTTGAGGCAGATTCTCTCCTTTCAGCAGTTGAGGCATCCCACAAGCAAACTCGACGACCTCCATTCCACGCAACACGTCGCCACGGGCTTCTTCTAGCGTCTTACCGTTCTCAACCGTAATCAGTTGGCTCAGTTCTTCTGAGTGCTTTTGAAGAAGCTCCAAATACCGGAATAGGATTTTCACTCGACTTGTGACCGGTACATTCGACCATTCTCGATAGGCAAGTTTGGCCGATTGAACCGCCTCGTCCAGTTCGCCAGGTCCACTCAAAGGAGTTTCCGCGATCAGCTTTCCCTGAGAAGGATTGAAAACAGGCGCTCTTTCCGTATTGGCAACATGTACCGCTTTTCCATCTACGATATTCGGAATGAATTCGACAGCCATGAGTAACCCTAACGCGATGACAAGATGCAGAATCGATCGATGCACGACGCAAGTCGTGACCTTGCCATGTTAGCGGAATTTAATACATGGTCGTGCGAAGTATATCAAAATTGAGGACATTACCATTACCATTACCGACACGATGCGATCGGTAACGGATCGATTGTTTTTCAAACTTGCTCCAAGAAGTGGTTTTTGCTAGTAGTGCATAACTAAATAGCGTTTCGGTTTGGTTACTGCTCACACGCAAAAGCAAATGCCCTCTAGTCCAAGGAAAAAAAGACTTCGATTTCACGAATCGACACAGCGGGCGCTATGTCGAATGGTGTTTCTTTGGCTAGCATTGACTCCCATAGTTGGCGTTGCTGGCTACAGCGTTCTTCGTATCACTCCGTGGTATCAAAGCTATCAAAAAGATCTTTGGCAACGCCGGCTTAGCGACAATCTGGGAGTCAATGTACACTTCAGGTCGATCGAGTTCCCAAGCCCAAACCGGTTTCGAGCGACTGACTTGATCTTCGCAAATCCTGAGACCGATCAACAGATTCTTACGGTAGAAAGAATCGAGGTTAGTATCGATCGAGGCGGATGGTTGGTCCATAATGTTGTCGCCCCTGTTCTTAACGGGTCGCAAGTACAACTGGTCATGGATGCATTGCACGATCGGTTTTTATGCCGTCCTCAGAGTTCTGCTTGCTTGCTCGGATTGTCCATGCCGGAACTATTGATCTCCAATAGCAACAATAACACTAGACTTCAAAATGTGAACGTGGGGTTCACGCCAACAGAATCTACGTCTCGGCTGCTCCTCTTATTTTCGTTGGAAGGCCAAGAGTCATCGAGCCGTGTTTCCCTCAGTGTTGATCGAGATCACATTGCGGAGTCCACGAAATGGACGTTCAAGTCCAACAATTCGGAAATTCCCTGCCAGGTTTTGAGCGCGCGATTCCCTTCGTTAAGACATCTTGGTAGCCAAGCCTCATTTCGAGGTACAATTAGCGGTTGGCAAAATAAACAGAACTCGCAAATATCGATACAGGGAAATGTTCATTCGGTGGACTTAGCAGCGGCGACCTTGCCATTTGGAAGCCCTATACAAGGCTTAGGAGAGCTTAGAAACCTCACCGCAATGGTTAGTGACGAAGGCCTTCGCCGATCGCAAGGCACTCTAATTAGCCCTTTATGCAATGTCGATTCCGATTGGTTGGACCGAATGATTGCGTCCACCCTGCTGTACACGAACGCTAGTTTTCGTTTCAGCAAAATGGGGCCGACTATTCCGCCAAATTATCTGACAAGAGCAAAGAATGTGGCAGTTCAGTTTACATTGGAGGAACAAGGATTGAGATTATCGGGCAATTCCGACCCAAATTACACTACCCTGGTTGGTTATGTTGAAGGGGTAGCCGTTGGATGTATAAAAGATTCGGTTATTCCCATTCCTTCGGTCTTGAACGCGCTCTCAATGTATCTCAAACCAAACTTAGAATTCCAACCATCAAGAATTGCAGATGGCCGGAGATAGTCGAGGCGGTCGTGGACGTTGAGGTCGTACAACTTTAAGTTGTTGGCAAGCAACGCCGGGCTCAGCTTGCGAGGGTCTTCTCCCATTTTAGTGCCTGGGTTCATCCGTTCGGGGCTTGCCCCCGACGGATGCGTTTTGGCGTACTACATACATGGGCGTCCCAACTCCCGTTCCCCTCGGCTTTGCTCGGCTTTGCCCGCCAGAGGCGGGCAAAGCCTGGGCTGTGCGACAAATAGCAGATTCGATATTTCGGCGTCGATCACAACATGGGCCGCAAACCGTGGGCTAGCGCCCTTCGGCTAATCAGCCGGAACGCGCTAGCGTCCGGTTCAGCCCGACTTATGATCG
>JAYTVL010000329.1:0-18751 GCA_043744075.1 Pirellula sp.
CTGCTAAGTTCTTTCAGATTCAGTCCACAGGCTTTGAGGAATGCTCCTGCACTTGAATATGCACGTGGATCGCCTACCGTTGCCAGGATCGCACCGAGACGGCATGACTCATCGGCTACTCCAACACCTCTCGAATCGCAGCTAAGCCGCGTCTTAAGAGACCAGCCACCGAGGGGACTGTTCGGCCTGTCATCACCGCGATCTCTTCTAAGGAATTCGAGTTGAGGTGCTTTTCTACAACGACCTCGCGTACGTCGGCTGGAAGCAACTGGATTGCATGGGCCAGCTTGCCTATTCGCTCGTTCCTCTGAGCGGCCAGACTCGGCGAAGTATGATCGGCGGCGAGCCACGCTTCGACGCCAGCTGCTGATTGTTCAAGCTGAACAAGGACCGATTTTTCTTTTCCAAGATCGCGTTTGTCGGATGTATAGTGCCGCCATTGATCGATCAAAACGTTTTTCATGATTTGAATTAACCATGCTTTGACAGATAGCGGATCTGCAGGTGCGTTTCCATCAACTATGGCTTTGTGGGCTCGAATCATGGTTTCTTGCACAATGTCGTCCGGATCTACTTTACGACGAAGTGCTGCACTCAATTGCGGAACTGCTAAGAGAAACAGCCAGCCCCGCTGCGATTCGATTTCGCTCCACATTCCATCGTTTACTTCATTTGCAAACATAAACTTCAGGCTCGCTCGAGGGGATCATCGGATCGTTTGCTATGTTCGGTTTCGGGGATCAGCCAAAGCTCGCGGACGGCCCCTTTTTGCATGCTGCCGGAGAATAGCGGGTTGGTAATTCCTAGCAAAGGTTCGACTGCGAATATTTCCTCTACGCCCGCTTCGAACTCGAAGGTGCCGACGACTTTACCCAATTGCAAATCCACAATTCCAATTCCGCAACGAAGATTATCGAATTCTAAGATCGGAATCCCGGAGAACATGTTGCTTTCTCGAGCACGCGAAAGTCCAACAAAAGCATATCTGTCCACAAAGCAAAGGCCCCTTAGAAATCCGGGCATTAACGCGATAGGCTCGAATTGCCCAGTGCTTGTTGCGACCGTTCCGAATTCTCCAAGTCCAGAGTTCAAAACCCACAATCGGTTGTCGTACCAACGAGGCGAATGGGGCATCGAGAACCCGGTGGAAATCAAATGTCCGGTTTCGACTTCCATAATGCATCCGCCACTCTGTTTGTGTTGTCGCCATCCTGACGGCTCAGAGCTGGGAGACAGCATCGTTACATAGGCAGGATTTCCGTCTCGCATCGCTAATCCGTTTAAATGGCAACAGTCATGCTCCCCCAGTTGTTTGATGAAGGGTGGCTTCCATCTCGGTACAAAGCTGTATCCTTCTCGCAAAGTGCAAAGGGTTGAGAAAAGCGTATTGACAATCCACAAGCCGTCGCTTCCCCAACCTAGTTCGTGGCAATGGATGTTGCCAGTAGTAACGCTCGAGTGGCCGATGAACGCGCCGTCGAATCGTCCGTCGGAAAAAGATGTCTTCAAGACATCATGGGCTGGACGAAGGAACTGAATTTGGCGTTCCGTTCCGATGGCGATTCCCTCCTTGTGTACGGCAATTCCCATCGGCTCTTGAAAATCGAGAAACGACATCTCCAGCGAGTTGTCAACCGAACCAATAACGATGACTTTGCCAGCTTGGTAGGTGGAAACCAGCAACGAACAGTGGAGCTGTTGCAGGATCCGAAGGAACTCGTCGGAGTATTTGCACTCGATGTCGATGAAGGTTCCTGGATTTTGCATGAATGCTGTGGGGGCTTTTCGAAATTGGGGTTGGAATTGGGAAGCTGAGGATTTGGACGCCCTCGTTCACCCCTTGATAAACAAGTCCACTGGATAGCTAACCTGCATTAAACATAAGCCACGAGCTGGGGCAGTTAAGTCTGTCTGCTTTCGCTCTCTCGATTCGAGGACAGACAGCATCCAACGGGGGCCGAATCGATCCGCTCCAACGTCTCTTAACGTGCCAACAATGTTGCGTACCATGTTGTATAGGAATCCATCCGCTTCGACGTCAATGCACAAATCGACGCCATCCCTGTTTTGGATCGTACAAACCTCGAGTGCATAGACGGTCCGCGTGGTTGTTAGACGAGGCGAACCTGGCGTCTCAAAACCCTTGAAATCATGCGTGCCAACGAGAAACTTGGCAGCCTCCCGCATCGCGGCGTCGTCAAGCATTCGCGGAAGCCACCAATGGAAACGGTAGTTCATTACATCTGATACTTTAGCATTGCGAATTGTATATCGGTATCGTTTGCTTCTTGCGTCGCGAATCGGGTCGAATGCGAGAACGACTTCTCGGCATTTACGTACCATAATGTCAGGTGGCAAGTACCGATTGATTGCAAGCACCAACTTGACCGAATCATGTTTCCAGTTTTGCAGCACAAACGCACCGACTTGCCCCAAAGCATGCACGCCCGAATCGGTTCGACCACTTCCCTGAACTTGCACCTTTTCAGTTGTCGCTTTGATTATTGCTTCCGTCAGTCGCTGCTGGATCGTGACCGCGTTGATTTGAAATTGCCAGCCGCCATAGTCCGTCCCATCATAAGCAATCGTTATCGCAAATTTCCGCGGCATGTTTTTATCAAGTACGAGTCATTCATTGGTCGATGTCAGCTATTTCTTTTCAGTCCAGCTTTCATCGCGTTGCATAAACATGAGATGCTGCCATGGAAGCCGGTCGTACTCTTTGGCCACGCTAAAGCCGTTTGCTGAGTATTCTTTCAAGATTTGAGCTTTGGTCATTTTGTGTTCGGCCTTAATCGAAACAGTTGGGTCCTCGGCCCGAAATTCGACCAGCGCGATCAGACCGTTTGGCTTCAATGCCTTCCGCAGAGCCGCAAGCATATGAACGGGGTGAGAAAACTCATGGTAAACATCCACCATCAACACCAAATCAACTGATTTCTCCGGTAACTTAGGATCCCATAGTTCACCTAGGACGGTTTCGACATTTTCCATTTTTTTTTCCGCCAGCTTTCGCGACAATTCTTGTAACATTTGCGGCTGAATATCGACTGCCATAACTTTTCCCGAGGGACCGACCCGAGGCGCGATCTGCAGCGTGTGATAGCCATCTCCGGCCCCCAAGTCGCAGACCACCAATCCATCTTTCAGGTTCAACTGGTCCAGCATCTCTTGCGGGTTTTCTTCTTGGATTCGTTCAGGACGACTTAGCCAATTCATGTGCATATAGCCCATCGGCGGCGCAACACGGCGGCCCATGTACTTTGTGAGTCCCTTTGGTTCCTCCTGTTTGGCTTTATTGGCTGATTTGGGTTGCTCTTGACTAAAAGCAAGACGGCGCAGATGAGAAGATTGATCAACGATACTGACTAGGATCAACGATACCAATGGGAGTGCGAGGCTCCTGCCGAGCTTGGCTGTGGTTCGGCTGGAGTCTCGCCCTCCCGTTATAAACAAAACTACCGTTCGCCTTAGATAACGCATTGCTGTTGCTTTCGTCATGAAACTAGTCCTCAAGCGGCAGTGGGTGGAAAGAGGGGTGTTTGGCAGACTCTAGGTACGTTTCTAGAATCAAAAGTGCTGCAATTTTGTCCACTTGCTTCTTGCGTTTCTTAAGCGTCAGTTCGGCATCCCGAAGCAGTCGATTTGCAAGTGCAGTAGTATACCTTTCGTCAATAAAGCGAACGGGCTTTTCCGTAACGTGATAGAGCCAAGAGGCAAAATCCCGCGCTTCATCGGATTTCTGGCTTTCACGACCATCGCAATGAATTGGCAATCCAACGACCCAGCCGAGGATTTGATTCTCGCGAGCCAGTTCTTCAAAATGTTCTTGGTCGAGGGCAATATTCCGCCGCGTGTACGTCTCCAGCGGGCTTGTCCAAGTTCGGCTTGGATCGCAAATGGCAACTCCGACCCGTACTGTACCGTAGTCGATTCCCGCAAGCCTTCCGGATTCAGGCCAATCAAATTGTCTTGAGTCCGGGTTGCCCAAATCACTTAGCCTTCCAAAATTCACTTGTAATCAACATTGCAAAACATGTATTGTCGCCAGACTGAACGGAATTGAACAGAGCCAGCACACAATGCTTCACAAATACAGAAAACTGGAGAATCATGAAACGAAGGAACATCACTACAACCACTCTGAGCAGTCTATTCGCAGTCTTTGCCACTCTTTCGCCTGGGTCGGTATTTGCTCAAGAAGGATTTGATTTCAACGAAGCCGAGCGGATGATGTCGTTCAATACGGTGGAGCTGAAGGATCAACTCTATTTTGGACTTCGTACTTTCTTGCCAGAACAGCAGGCGTTCGTGGACGAAGTTGTAGCTCGAGTAGACGCCGGTGAACTGCCTCGATCGCTGGTGAACGTGGTATTTGTTTGGTCTCGCAAACGAAATCCGAAAATACCATACCCGTATTTTGAAATCGTATTGCGATTGCTTGCTGAAAAACGCGGGGTTATTCTTCCGTAGTCCCTTTTGCCTAACATCATCGCGGCCTATCTGGCTGCCGTCGAGCGAGGCGAACAACCCGACCAAGACCAGCTCATCCTCGAAAACCCTCAGCTTGCGTCCCAACTAGCCGGTTTCTTCTCCAACCTCGCCCACTTCGACAAAGTCGCCGCCAACGAACTCGTCGAATCCACACTCGACTCGACCGGCGTTCCGTCCAGTGCCAGCCCGCGCATCGGACACTTCAAACTCCTGCAACGACTCGGCGAAGGCGGAATGGGCGAAGTCTGGATGGCCGAGCAAGAAAAACCAGTCCGCAGACGCGTTGCGTTGAAACTCATCAAACAAGGGATGGACTCCCGGGCCGTCCTCGCCCGGTTCGAAGCCGAACGGCAAGCTCTGGCGCTCATGAACCATCCCAACATCGCCAAAGTCTTCGAAGCGGGCATCGTAACCTCGGCCGATCAGAAAATGGGAATTGGACGTCCCTATTTCGTCATGGAACTCGTTAAAGGGATTCCCATCACTGAGTACTGCGATCAGAGACGATTATCGATCCATGCTCGGCTCGACCTATTTCGTCAATCGTGCAGCGCCGTCCATCACGCACATCAAAAAGGGATCATCCATCGCGATTTAAAGCCAGGCAACATCCTGGTCGAGAACCACGACGATCGACCGGTATTGAAAATCATCGACTTCGGATTGGCCAAAGCCGTCGGCGGTACGCAGCTTACCGAGCAAACGCTCTTTACAGCCCTCGGTACGGTCGCCGGTACACCGCTCTACATGGCACCCGAGCAAGCGGTCCTCAACGCGCTCGACATCGACATCCGGGCCGACATCTTTTCGTTGGGCGTATTGCTCTACGAATTGCTGACCGGCAGTACGCCGCTCACCAAAGAGTCGATCAAGAAGAAGGGGCTCGACGAGCTATTGAAGTTGATTCGCGAATTCGAGCCACCGGTCCCCAGTCACCGCTTGAGTACCAGCGATGCGTTGGCGAGTATCGCGGCGGTACGTCAATTAGAGCCCAAGCGACTGGGCCGATTCGTGCGCGGTGAACTCGATTGGATCGTGATGAAGGCGATGTCAAAAGAGCGCGAACGCCGTTACGGTTCCGCCATCGCTTTTTCGGAAGACATCGAACGCTTCTTGAACGAAGAGCCGGTCTTAGCGGGTCCACCATCGGCAGTGTATCAATTGAGAAAATTCGCAAGACGAAACCGAGGCCCCGTCATCGCCGGTGCCGCGATCACCGGCGCCCTGGGGCTGGGGTTGGTCGGTACGACGGTCAGTTACATCCGAGCAGAACGCAGTGCCACGCAAGCTCGCATTGCAGAAAAAGCGTCCACAAATGCCCGCGACGCAGAGTCGATCGCAAGAAAGGCAGCCGAGTTCGCGAGTTATTTGGCTAACATCGCTTTGGCACAAAATGCGATGACCAACGGAAACTACACAGAGGCGAAGGAACGCTTGAATGCGTGTGCGGAATCGCTGAGAGGATTCGAGTGGTTGTTTCTGCAAAAACAAGTGAGTTTTTTTCGGATTGAGTTTCCTGCACATGACAAAACAATCGTGGAAATTAGAAAGGGCAATCAAACCGCGAAGTACGAATGTCCTGTCGTAGCAAGCTATGACGAGCAAATGGTTGCGATTCGAGTTTCGCCTGAAACGGTCCGAATCTACGACATCCGGGGAAACCCCATTAGCCAACTAATGACGCACATAGGTAAGATTACTCATCTCTTTTGTAGTCCGGAAGGGAAAACGTTTTTTACTATCGAAGACGCAAAAATTATTCAAGCGTGGGATGTTACGGGTAGAAAGTATGGAGCACCCATGCAGCATGAGTGGGTTGGAGAGTACGAATTCTTAAAGACGCCTGATCGACTTGTGACTTGGGACCAAATCCGAAAACAACTTCGCATTTGGAACTTCCGAGGCGAGATTATTGGAGAAACGTTTCAAGCAGAACATGGGTTTAACAGTCACTCGGATACGGTTGCACTTTACCGAGAAAATGAATGCGTTTTGGTAAATCCTCTCGGCAAAGTAACGTGTCGAATTAAATGGGAATGGAAACTGGGTCGCTTCAACAGTTGTGAAATCAGTCCATCCGGAAAATACGTTTCCGTTGGTGATGGTGTTAACAATCGCGACGGTCGTAACGAAGGAGTCTACTCTACCGATGGAACGCTACTTGTCGCGCCCAACAGCCATCGTGTGATATTCCTACTCGCGGATACCGCGCTCGTAACCGAACGAGAACGTGATTTCGTCTTCTGGCATTTCGATGGACTTAAGTTTGCCAGAACAAACAGTGTAGCGCTGAGAATACCTAACCTGGAATATGCGATTTCTTCGGAAAAGATTGCTACGAGAGACTCATCCAAATGTTCACCGATTTCAATTTGGGACGAAAGTGGCCGCAAGATCTTTGAAACAACCCCTATTCGCAACACAGCGTATTACAAAACGATACGGTTTTGCGAGGGCGGATCTCGACTTGCTGTTCAAACCTCTGACCTTGTACATTCTCAACGAACTGACGCGAGCTCAAAATTCCAAATCGTCGGAGAACATGCAATCAATTTCCCAATCCCAGGTTACTTGTATTCTAGCGAATACGCGACGATCAGATTTCCATACCTAAGTCACGAAACAGATTTATCGGTGTGGGATCAGGATGGGAATCGAATCGGCCAAGCCTCGGTTGAGCATAACGACATACAGTCCCTGGCTCAATCGAAACTTGCGATCATCGACAATCGCGTCGTTGATTTGAATGCATTTGACAATGGTATTGCAGTTCTCGAAAAGGAACCACTTCGTGCACTCGAGGCAGAGGCGATTCTCGAATCGTTTCCGAGGCCGTTCGGCGATACGACCAGTTCGCGCGGATTCAAAGAGCATCGTCTTGCAATCACACAATACCAAGTCGATGTTCATGATTCAGCTTCCAACAAGCTGGTCGGTTCGATTAAAACCAATGCAGTGGATTCTTCCTCGCTCGAGTTACCGACAATGAATCGGTTGGTCGTTGCGGACGGCAATCTAGTGCGTATCTTCGATTCAGGTTCCCTCCGCGAGATGGCCGCATTCAAGCAGCATAGCGTTGTTTCAAAAATCGAATGTTCCGGCGATGGACGCATCGTCATCCTGAAGTTTCAAGACGGAACGGGGCGAGGTTGGGACATTCGACCGCTTGCGGAAAAACAAGCCTATTGGAAAGCCTGCTCCTCCGAGTTCGAACCGTCCAAGCAGTACGTCAAGGAATTATGGGCAACCAAGATCCCTACAGCCAACTTGATGCAGTCCGTGCTCGACGACAAATCATTAACCGCCATCAGGCGATGGGGAGTCGCTCGACTGTTGATCGAGGAAACCGAACTCAACGATGCGTTAGCAGAAGAGTTATTTGACGATCTGAAGTCGGAGTTGCCATACCAAAAGGTCGCCATCACCAAGCGATTGGGCGAACTGCGCGAGATAGAGAACGATTGGCGCAAACTCGATCTTGTCGACAAAAAAGTTGCAGACTGGTCTTTCGATCGAGGCAAAGTCATTGAGTATGCGACTGGCAAATTGAAGTACAAGAAGACAACATCCGACGACAACGAGAAAGCGCTCGCTGCCATTCAAACTCAATTGCAATTGTCGCCCGACGGTCAGGATTTGTTGTTTGTTGCGGGGGCAGCTGAGTTTCGGTTGGGTCGCAACGCCCAAGCGATCTAGACGCTCGAGCGAGCCGCACGCCTAAGCCAAGCAGGCAATGAGCCCTGGTGGTTTGGAATGCTGTTTCTCGCCATGGCCAAACAGCAAGCCGGCGACACCGACGCGGCCAAGCAGTTGTTCGACCGCATCCAACTACCAACGAATGCAACAGATCGCGACCGCGAACTCTACGACGAGGCCCGAGCGTTTCTACGCAAGTGAGCCGATGAGGAAGGATGAAAACCGCGTTGAATGTTGGAACCGTCTACACGGTCGTTTTGTTCGGATCAAGAGACGTTGGAGCGGATCGATTCGGCCCCCGTTGGATCCTGTCTGTCCTCGAATCGAAAGAGCGAAAGCAGACAGACTTAACTGCCCCAGCTCGTGGCTTATGTTTGATGCATGATTCGAGCCCACAAAACCATCGTCGATGGAAACGGACCACAATCGCAGCACTTCGATCAGAGAAGCCATTTCCATCAACTCTGCACCAATTTCAGATGCGATTGCGAAGCTTTTCTTTTAGAGATTCGGATCGAGCATCTAGATCTTTCATATTCAATTTGCCCAACTCCGTTTCGTCGCTCGACAAAACGCCAAGCAAGCCCTCCAATGTTCGAATCAACTCAATTTTGCCCTCCTCTCGTCCCTTCTCAAGTCCCTCTTCCAGTCCCTCTTTCATCGCGTCGATCAAGTTGGACTCATGATCACGAACGGCTTTTTCTCTAGTGTCGTACATTACCTTCTCCTGTGTAATCTCTTGAATGGCAACAAGCTCGTTCGTTGCCTGCAAAAAAGCTAAATCCGGTAGCAGCTCTCGCAGCTCGTCGGCTGTGTGATCTCCGGAATACTTGATCCAGTAACACCACTGCTCCAATGAACTCAAGTCTCGAACCGATTCCATCGTTCTATTGTACTTCGAGAGCTCGATCGTGTGAATCTCGATTGAGTCCTCCAATATGTGGCCACTGAATCGTTCCACCAATCGAAAATGATGGTGAAGTTGATTTTCGCGGTCTTTTCCCTTCCATAAACTTCGCATCAACAAGCAAATCGTGTAGGTCGCTTTCAGCTCGCTGTAGCCTTGCCCAGCCTTCAGTTGATCCGAGTGATTCTTGCACGCATAATACAAAGCTCGTTTTGCGAAACTTTCGTGTACAACGATTTGCACTTCTACGACGAAGACACGGCCATTCTGATCGGTAGCCTTAACGTCCACGCACACCAGCTTGTCGTCCTGGAATTCCTTGTACGAAAACGGATTTAAATAGACGATGGACGCGATCGGGACCGGAAGATCGAGCACCGCGTTGAGCAGGCTGATAAGGCAGATCTCATTCCCATGTTTCCCAAAGATTTTCCTAAACGCGAAATCGATCCATGCACGAATGCCGATCACCATTTTCTTCGCCATAACGAAAGTCTCCTATTTGCCCGCTGATCATAACGCCTAGGGTCACCACTGACTTCGCATACCTCGCGTCAGTGGACGGCCGATACTGAACTCTTGCGAGTCCAGCTACTACAACTGCCGAGGCTGGACTCTTGCGGGGCCAGCTTTCACAATTGTTTTTCGAACGATCCTAACCCTGTTGCTGTCGTTGGGCGTTCATATCGTCGAGCATGCCCTGAACACGCTTTTCCAATTGATCTGTGAGTTCGGCTGGGGCCATGCGCTTTTCTTTGCCAATGGCCAACTCGATGGGCCGATCGAATCGCACCAAAACTTCGCGATCAGCGTGAACTGTTGGGTATGCAGCCTGGAGTGCATCCTCCTCAAGTTTATCGAGCGTCTCTGCCATTCGCTCGATGCTTGGGCTTTCTTCCAAATAATTGCCTGGATAACTGTACAATTGTGTCACCAAGAACATATTGTCCATGTCGTTCGACCATTGTTTTTCTTGCTCTTTCGAGGCGTTTCCAGCCGCATTCTCGCGAGCGTCAATGATAGCGCGACGTACTTCTTTGACACGTTCCGGGATCAGCGTTGGCTTGCCTTGGCGTTCATATCGACTCTCACTCGCGGTCAACAAGGAAGCGGAAAGACGTTCAACACGCGCGCTTAGCGAGCCTGTCTGAGTTACACGCAAGTGTTCCATTTCTTTCAGCGCCAAAAGCCCACGAGCGACGTGCAGTACGCGTTCCGCTATCGGCTGATCGGATTGCGGTCGCCAAAATAGTCGCGTTTCCAACCTTTCGATGGTTTGTAGCAAGCTGGGGGTGGGATCTTGGGTATACCAACGTTTTATTGCAACGGGGATAATTGAAATCGGACGAGTCGATTTCCTGGCAGCCAAAAGTGCAATGGCTGCAGCTCCATCCCTGAACGCGGTAATTCTATCATTCATATGATAAACGTCTCCCTCTGGGAAAATCAAAAGGGGATGTTTTCGGTTCTGCAGAATATCGACGGCTGTCTTGAGTGCTTTAACATCGGATCCTTCGCGGTCTACGCTGAAGCAACCGCAACGTTGCATGGAATGGCGTTCAAACCACTTGCTCATGGCAAAGACCTGCCACGCCGTCATGATATAGAACGGCGTACGTAAACTCTCTGCGGCGGCGATCAAGCAATAGGAATCCCAATGAAAAGAATGATTTGGGGTCAACATCACTCCATGGCTGCTCGAAAGAGACTGTTTCAAATACTCCAAACCTTGTACATCGATTCGAACAATTCTCTGTTTTCGAAGAGCCTTGCGACGCATAGGACCAGTGCGTAGAAACCACCACGGTGTCATGCGCGGGGGCCATTGGCCTTCAGGAGTTCCGTAGGGCTGGATATTCAAAGGACGACAACCATAAGAAATCGCACAGGTTTGGAAGTTAGCTACCCATTGTATAGAATCAGTCTTTTATTTGAAAATGCAAATTTCAAAATGCAGAATGCAGAATGCAAATTATGCAATTCGCTTCGAAGAGTCAATCATTTTTTGATATTGCTGGCTCCGAGCTCTTAGAATCAAAACGACCGATCTTTCCAACTTTTCCTTCAACTAAAATTACGTCACCTTGCGCCAATCCCGATCGTATTTCAATGAGATTCTCTTTCTGTCGGCCAAGTCCAACAACTTGTTCTTTCAGCTTGCCGTCAACGATTTTCCAAACTTTTTCTACGCCAGCGAATCGAACCAGCGCCGATATCGGAATAATGATCGCTTTAGCGTCTGGATCGATTTGAATCACGCCTTCGGAAAACAATCCGCTACGTAGTTTTTCATCTTCGTTGTCGATTTTGGCTTCGAAGACCAAAGACCGATTCATCTGATCCAGACTGGGACTGATTCTGGTGATTGATACGGTTCGCACCTGATCGCTCAAATCAAACGAAAGTTCTAAATGCATTCCCAATTTCAGCTGTTGTGCAAATCGCTCTGGAACGCTTCCTCGGAACCGCAGCACCGACGTCTTAGCGATACTCATCAACGGCTGGCCGGGCTGAACGTAAGTGCCGGTCGCTACCAGTCGCGATTCGATGGCGCCCTTGAAGGGAGCTCTCACAATCGCCTCAGATAACCGCTGATGGGCAAGTTCTCGCAACGCCGACTGAACAGCAATCAAAGCAATCTTTTCGCGAACTCCATTTTGCGCCGAGGAATACCGAGCTGAGGCGACTCGCTCAGCCGATTCAGCTATGTCTATGTCGGCAATACTGATTGCATCGCTTTTAGACAGTTGCCGAATTCGCTCAACGGCCTTTTTCGCTTCGTCCCATATTGCCCTCGTTTCTCGTACGGGCGGAGCATTATCTGGGTTTAAACCTGAAACGGGGTCTCCCGGCTTGAGTCCGACGGCGGATCTTGCTTGGAGAAGCTGTGCTTCTGCCTGCTCCAATAGAAACTCAAATTCCTTCGGATCTAGCTGAACCAAAACATCGTTCTGGCAAGCGATATCGCCAAGATCGACAGGCACTTCTGCAATTCGTCCTGCGACCTTGGCACCAACCGTAGTCACTTCGTCGGCGATTAGCGTTCCTTGGCATTTTACTAACTTCGGCCAAAGTGATTTCTCGATGGTAATTGCCGTGCCTTGAACAACAACTTCTGGTGTAGGTTCGGCCTTTTTTCCCGATTCGGCCTGTTTGTGGCATCCTATGGCTGTGAAAACAACGAACGCGAAAATCAGGCCCGCATGTGGCGGCATCTTAAAAATCGCTTGAAAAAAGGTCATCGAGGGAGGGTACAGAGCAATCGGGAGGGAGTGGAACGATCAAAACGCCCACGTGAGTCAGCACCATTGTGATCAGTCAAACCCAAAACATCAATGATCCGCAGGTATTGGACGTCACGATATGGTAAAACATGGAAATAGTTACCCCGATAACCCAATCTTTCACAAGGAATTTGAGATGGTTTCTTTTACAAATTCGATCCTTAGGCATCCGTTTTGCTTCGTGATCACAATTTTGATTCAATTTGCTTCTCAGCGGGCTGAAGCCCAGCAATTACTAGAACGCTACCAATCAATCCCTCGCGATTCCCTCGCAATAACGTCGATTGACGTCGCCTCATTGCGAAATCGAAAGGATCTCGAACTCGTTCCGTGGGAGATTATTTCGGCTTTTGGCAAGCAAGAACTTGGGATCGACCCGTTGCTGATTTCAAATCTCGACATAACCGCAGGGATGCCAAGCATAAATGGCCCCGAATTCGGCGTCAGCATTATGACAACTGCCCCCGTCGATATCGCAGATCTGAGCGGCAAGCTTTTCGCTGAGGTAACCGCTTCTCCAAAGGTCAAAGACATGCGGTTTCGTACCTTGAAAAGTGCACCCATGAAAGTCGTTCAGTCGGAACCGCAAAAAGTGCTATTCGGTACCGAAGGCACACTTCGCCGTATGATGTCTGTAAAATCGAAACCGAGCATGATTATCGAACTCGCAAGTTCTTCCAAAAACCCATTCCGTTCGGTTTCTGCTTTTGAGTCCGTTCGCCCACTCATTGATGGTGCATTTGCCGACGCAAGTGATAGGATCCCACCTCAACTACGAGACGACATTCAGATTGCTATCGATGAACTGCAGTTTGTGGTAAGTGAAACTGACTTCTTCGGCTCTCTCGGCAAAATTGAATTGAAGCTCGTAGCCAACGATAGCGAATCCGCCTCGAAGCTAGCGGCAGCTTTGGATCGGCTTCGCAAGAACGGCATGGTTATCGGGGAACAAGTGATTTTACAAGCTCTAAAAAATGAACAACAGGTTTCCACAGAGGTCAAAACCGCCGCAATGGTGTACATGCAGCGCTTCAAAGCATTCCTAAGTAAGACAGAATTGTGGACGGTCAACGGAAACGAAATTGCTATCAAAGGTGAGTTTGCATACACGGTTCCAACCATCGGAGTTTTGACGGGATTGCTTTTACCCGCCGTTCAATCAGCCCGTGAAGCAGCTAGACGAATGCAATCGTCCAACAATCTAAAACAGATGTTGCTAAGTTTCCATAATTACCATGATGCATTCAAACAGTTCCCTGTCCGTGCTTCGAGAAATGCAAATGGCAAGCCGCTACTGAGTTGGCGCGTTGCAATACTGCCTTTTATCGAGGAAGCCCGATTGTATCAGCAATTCCACCTTGACGAGCCATGGGATAGCGAGCACAACTTCATGTTGCTTGACAAGATGCCGGCTACTTTCAGACACCCGAGTTTTGCAGGTCTGCCGAATCACACGGTTTATTTAGCACCGTTTTACGAAACCACTGTTTGGAACAAGGAGAAGGCCCGCATTGGCGATATCACTGACGGAACGTCCAATACGATTGCACTATTTGAATCAGACGATCTGCATGCGGTACCTTGGACAAAACCCGAGGACTTGGATCTGCACGAGTTAGAGATCCAAGATTGCTTTCGACCGACGGGTTCCAACGTCGGATTCTTCGATGGTTCCGTGAAATTCCTCTCCAAGAACATTGATCCCGACTTGCTTAAAGCGCTGATCACAAGCGCTGGCGGAGATAGGAATAATTGAGGACAAGTGTTCTTCAATTACCTTCAGCCGACTTTAGATTACGCCGCCATGAACTCGAAACGGTGTCATATGGCTTGGCTGATCCAGAAACCAAAATCGTTCCCACTCTTGAACCAACGATCGGAGATCTTCCGAAGTGTAGATCAATTGCTCGGCTCGTTTGGCAGGATTGGCTGAGTAGATAGGCAAGGCACATCCAACCATGGGAAGGAATGAGCAACAAACCAATAACGCCAAACAAATTCTACGACGCATGACCAATCCTCCGTGAAAAGTCTCGCAATAACCTTGTATCAACCGTTTTTCCGCTCAATCGACCCAAATTGGAGAAAACTCCAAGCTTGGAGGGTGCTGCCTACGAATCTGCGATAACCTCGTCTTCATCGTCGTCCAATGTCACTTGCAAATTGCCAGATGCGATTTCGTCTCGAATCTGCTGAGCGAGTGGACTGCCCTCGATTGAATTGACCTTCTCTTCCATTATCTTTCCCGGCTTGAAAGTCACAACAAACTTTTCGGGGACCTCAACTTGACGTCCCGTTCTAGGATTGCGTGCTTTCCGTGCAGCCCGTGTCCGAACTTGGAATACACCGAAATTGCGGAGCTCGATTCGACCTTCGTCAACCAACGTCGTCACAATCGCGTCGAATGTCTTTTGGACAATCGCCTTGATCTGCTGTTGGTTCAATCCGGTCTCATCGGAAATCGTTTTCACGATCTCTTTTTTCGTCACGGCAGAACTCCTCGAGAAACTCTAAAAACGACCTAAGTCGTTTTGCTGACTGGGTTTAATAGGTCAGCAGTTTAGGTTCCTCTCAGTAATTCGTCAAGGTCGCAGACAATGTAGTCCAGGGTCCTCGCCGCCACGATCCGCAATATCGCTAATGGAGTTTTCGACGGAACAACCCGCAAACTTGATGCAACCCACCAATTTTTCGAATTTCTAGGGACTTTTCCGGAAGTCAGCGATCTGCACGGGTTAAACAAGCACCAGCTTGAAGTTCATGTTTAACCGATCGGAGCGACTAGCGGAGATCGCGGGCGCTCGATTGACGCGGCAAGCTCCCTGTCTCGATCGCAAAACGATGGCTGTTTCTCTTCCCGGGCTTTGCCTGGGAACGCTCTGCACCCGAGGCTCTGCCTGGGCTGTGCGACAAATAGCAGTTTACGAAAAACGTGTTGATGCGAGTTTTGTTCCGTTCTGCGATCTGGCCTTTCAGGTTGGTCGGGGCTTGTCCCCCACCAACCTTGTTTTGGCGTACTAACGGCGTCACTCGCGAATCGACCCGTTCCCCTTCGACTTTGCCCGCCTCCGGCGGGCAAAGCCGAGCAAAGCCGAAGGGGAACGGGAGTTGGAACCCCAAATGTATGTAGTACACCAAAACGCATCCGTCGGGGGCGAGCCCCGAACGGATGGGCTAGCGATATTGATTAAGTCTCTTGTTCGTCGGAACAAAAAAGACTCGAAAGAAATCAGAAAGAAATATCGAAACTGCTATTTGTCGCACAGCCCAGGCAGAGCCTGCCAGTCAGTGGGTCCCTGGGCAGAGCCCTGGAGCCAGTCAGTGGCGATCAGCGAAAAGTGTTCAAAATTGCACTATTTAGTGATTGAACAAAAATTCGCGAGAGGTCATCAGACTCCAAAGAAGGTCCTCGACGACCGTCCGTCGTTCGTCTTCTGATGAGTCCTCTAATTCATTTACGAAGGCAGCCGACTCGGCGTCACTTGGGAAACGTGCCAAGCAGCGCAAATACGCGACTTTTATTATTGCAGCATAGTCGGCAGCGTGCGTCTCGATCAAACGGTCGACGACACTCCCTTTTTCAGCGAGTTTGGCATTCAGGGTGTCTCCATTATTGAGGTTCAGCACTTGGGTAACACTTGGTTCGTCGCTACGTTCGCATTCACAAGTAATTCTGCGTTGATTTCGCCCAAACGTCTTTAGGAAACTGTTGTCTACGCTCGAATCGTATAATTGGATCGCTTTCGTTCCTTTGCCATAAAACTTGGTATCCCGCTTGTCGCCGCCTAGGAATGCAACTTTGTTAAAGACAGTTGGAACGGTCGAGACCGTTACGATTGCGTCGAGAATCACTTCTGCCATCAAACGCCTGGGATAGTAATGGGAAAAGTATTTTTTGTCGTCTTTATTGAGCTCCGTCGTGTTACTGCTCCGTTGATAAGATTCCGAATTCAGGATAACTCGCATCAACTCCTTGAGATCGTTCTTGTGTTCGATAAGATGTTCACAAAGTCCTTGCATAAGTGCAGTATTGCTTGCAGGATTACTTGCTCGAAGATCATCCACAGCGTTCACGATTCCTATCCCAAAATATGCTGCCCAAACTCGGTTGACGATCGCTCGGGTAAAGTACGGATTGTCGGGCGAAGTTAACCACTTGGCGAGATACTCCCGCCGATCTGCGGTTGAGTGCATGTCCAGAGGGGCAGCATCCAGCGGAGCGGGCGGTTGTGGCTTGCCACGCGATGGTTGAATCAGATCACCTCGATCTAAAACCAGAACCGTTCGAGATGCGTCGCCGTCTCGCGTTTCCCCGCCCCAGCCCTTGGATCGCACTCTTGCAAACAAATTGGCCATTGCGTAGTATTGGTCATTGGTCCATTTTTCGAGTGGATGGTTGTGGCATTTCGCACAACCGATCGATAGTCCCAAAAACGCCTGGCAAGCGTTTTCAGTCATGCTCTCTGGATCTTGATTGATGGCATAAAAGTTTGCGGCTCCGTTCTCAAGGGCTTCACCGCGAGCTGTCAAGATTTCGCGTGTGAATTGATCCCAAGGGGTGTTTTTATGAACATGGTCTTGAATCCATTTGTAATAAGATTTGATCCCTTCCGCTCGAAGCAGGTTGCTGTTGAGCATAAGCAAGTCAGACCAGCGATAGGTCCAATAGTCTACGTACTCGGGACTCTCCAAAAGCGAATCGATCCATCGGTTACGTTTGTCGAAGGATGTGTCTTGTAGAAAGGCAATCACTTGCTCTTCGGTCGGCAACGTGCCCGTAGTATCCAATGCCGACCTGCGAATGAATTCACTATCGCTTGCACGGCTAGACGAATCGAGGCCAAGTGCTGCAAGCTGCTTTGCAATATGATCATCGATAAAATTGACACGAGATGCTATCGATTCGATACCTTTTTCGTTGGAGAAGGGAACACTAAAGCGAGACGAAACGATTCGGCTAGCAAACCAAGCGTTGATCGCTCCCTCGCCCGGTCCAATTACTTTGGCCAGACCATATTCGTCGACGGTCGTAACCGATTCGTCCGTTGAACTGAACTTGGCCCATCGCGTTACATCTTCAATTCGTCCGTTACTGTAGTGAGCTCGGATGCTTATCGATTGAGTATTTCCTCGTTCCAATCGTACAGCGCTAGGCAAAATCTCAAGATCGACTAAGTGAGGGTCGTTGGCATTTGGGCCTACAGCGCCGGTAGCTATCCAATTTGCAAACATCGCGTAATCGACTGAATCGACTGGCAGCCGCAAGCCACCCTTATGCTCGATTGAACAGCTTGGTTTCGCGATGAAAAGCGAAGTGGCAGGAGAAGCGACCTCAATTCGCCGCCCGCCATCTTGTCGTGTGATATTGAAATGGTCTGCGGCGGGATCGTAACCTCTTAATGAAAGTTTAAATCCGCCTTTGCCTGCCAATGCTCCATGGCAGGATCCCATATTGCAGCCGTTACGAGCTAAGACCGACTGGATATGGTTGGTAAATTCTACGTCTCGAGCTTTTTCCGCATCTCGACAGGTGATCGTCGCCGTTGCTTGGGCGGTCTTGCCATCAATCAATTTGCATTCGATGCTTAAGGTCGTGTTCCCAGATCGCTTCGCAGTCAATTGAAAGCTGCCGGGCTCGTGTTCTTTGCATTCGACCAACGTCGTATCTTGGATGCGAATATCGGGACCTGCTTGAACCATTGGGCCAATTGTTCCGTCGCTGAGCACGGTTTGAATTGTCACATTCTGAGTGCTGTTTTCGTAGGTCAGGTCGATCTTTTCAGGAAAGACCCGTATTCCTATGGCCTCGGCACCAAGTAGCACTGAGCAATACCAAACAAGAAACATGAAAGCAATGAAAGCTGTTCGCATAGGAAATAAGGTAGGATTAACAGTGAACGATTATCTTTAGCTCAGCACTCTATGTCGAAATAAACGGCACGAAGAGCCGATCTACACTAAACCATTTTACACAAATCTTTATCTTTCGCCCGAACGAAGGAGTAGGGAAATTCGAGATGACCAAGAAAAGTGCGACCGGCTCAATTGTAACAACAATCATTGGGTTACTAATAGCGAGTATCTTACTGTTTGTTGGCATTTACGGATTTTGCGTGCATAGAGTTAAACCAGCGAATGCTAAGCTGCCCTACTATTATTTGATAGCTGCCAGCATCGGCGGAATCATGTTTTTGGGCCACTTCATTTCGTTTTTGGTATGGTGCATGGGAGGAACGACGGTGTCTGAGAAAAACCTAAAACTCGCAATGGTTAACGGGTGCAACCGGCTAGGCTTTTTTTGAGCGTGGAATGCTATCGCAAAGGGATGTAGCAGCATTTCAACGAACCACAAAACTTGGTAGTCGATGAT
>JAYTVL010000330.1:0-5010 GCA_043744075.1 Pirellula sp.
TCAGCATCAAGAATTAGGGTTACAAGTGAGCGGCAAGGCGCTAGCCGCCGGTTCCTAGAAACACCGGCGGCTAGCGCCTTGCCGCTCACTTGTAACCCTAATTCTTGATGCTGACAAAGCACTAGCCTCTAAGTTCCCCAGCCGCTGCGCACGTTAAACAAGTCGCGGTCGAACGACTTTATGTTTATTGCCCCGTAGCCTCCTTTGCTCGTCGACGGAATTCGTTTATCGCAATTTCGAACGTCTGTTTTGCCGCAGGCTGTTCCGGTGGAGCGATGTTTTTTTGCCGAACTCGCCATAATTGATGGATCGTTTCTTCGCACCAGCGAGCACTCGACTTCGAAACTCGAATCGGTGCGTTGCTGACCAGGATTTCAATCGGATTGGTGTGCAGTTGCGGAAACGTTCGCAAGGCCAACCAACTGCTCTGTTCGATGTCAACTTCAAACAACACTTCATGTCTTTGGCCGTCTGCTTGCACGCTCTTCGATGCAACAACCTGACCATTGACAACAACTTCGACTAATCGTTCGCCGCCTTGAACCATGTTTTCTAATTGGCTGCCATGCAATGTAACTGTGTCGCCGACAAACCTACGGCCCCCTTCTGGCTTCAGCGTGCCATAGGCTACCGACCTCGGCGTTTCAGGAGCAAACACCAAAGTCGCGCTAACGCTAACCTTGCTGGGTGCCGGTATTCGCAATGAATCACCGGCAGAGCACTTGTTCACATGGAATTCCAACGCATGGGCATAGCCGTCGGAAACGTAGGAACGCCCCGCTGCCAGTCCTTTACACCAATCACCAAAATCAAGTTGCTCCACTCCTCCCAAATGAACGTATGTCCTTCCTTGACCAACTGACGTACTGCTCATGCATGGAAAATCGGTTTCGCCACTTACCTTGAGTGGGAAACCACAGTTCATTAGGTGATACCACATGTTCCATTCCGGAACCCTTGCAGTGTCCATGGCGCTGATGAAATCGCAGACTCCAGCAACAACAGCCACTGGCAATTCCATCGCGCCGACGCTATTCATTTCAGGAATCGCTAGGTTCGGAATTGAATCAGCTACCCGATCTATGCTGACTTGCAACTCGGTCAGTGTAAGATGCTGATCTTTATCGACGTCAATTTGAGTAAAGAGCAGCGGTAGTAACGCCTCTCGGCTTTCAGATTCAGAGACCTGTCCACTCTGGTCCAGATCGTACATTTTCAATAGCCGCGTTGCAGCAGACTTCGGATCGATTTGAAGACCGCTGCCTGAATGTGCAAATCCGGTGACCGCGCCTTGCGACTTTGCCCAATGCAAGACAGGAGTTGCCCATGTCGGCCACCCCTTAATTTTAGAGCCGTCCGATCCTGGATAGTTTTGATCTCGCAAATTCAGCAAACAAACGTGCCCAAGTGCTTGAGACCCGAAGCCACTGACTTCGAGATCGTATTTCAATAGTGTTTTAGACTCGCTGACATCATTGACGGACGCGTTGAAAAACTGGCGTTGAAATTCAAAGCATGGTCCCCATGTTAGAATGCATCCAACATTCAAACCCTCGCCTGCGACCTGACGAAACATGTCTTGAGGTGTTACTCCCTCCGTCGGCGCTGTGTAATGCGCACAGCCGGCTCCGTGGATGTGGTGATCTCCACACCAATAACCTGCTCGCATAGGTTCCACCCAGCGTACAAGTTTGACATCAATCGAATGTTCGGCGTCCGGCAGAACATGAACGGTTTGTCGCTGCAACCGATATTCTGGTCCGCGGGAGGATTCAAGCGTAAATTCGCCGGGCGGCAATAATACTACCTCACCATCACGACGATATATCTGCTTTTGAAAAAACAGGTCCGGAGCCAGACGACGCGCTTGGGGCGGATAGATAGCTCCGGCCATATCGCGAAATGTCAATCGGGCATAGCAAGGGTCGCCATTATCATCGCGAATGGACAGCTTCATTGGTATCGCTGGCAATGAAGTTAGTATCAACGGTAATTCAGCGCGAAAGCCTAGGTCCTGAGTCCCCTGGCCGACAGAGAATTCAACTGTTGCTTCGAGTTGTCCTGCTAGACTGCTATAGAGCAATACGATCGCATATTCGACCGCAACACCGCTTAAGTTTGCAGTGAGAGGCGGTTTGGAGAAAACCTCGATCTGCAGAAATCGGCGCGGTCCGTTTATCGGCTGCTGATTCTCCAAAAGCGCCAGTTGTTCCTGACGTTGCATGCTAAGCGGAGCGATTCCAGAAAATGGAGCACCAGCTTGTGGACTAGTCAACCGCAGGCCGGATTTGATCGCTCCTTGATTCACAATTTTTATGAGGAAAGGAGTTACGCCGGATTGTTGTACTTCGGCCGCTTCAGGACCTCGTTCGACCTTGGCTCTCGCCTCTGGGTTGATTGTAACCTGGCACAACACCTGTTTGTCGAGAATGGATTGAAGGCGATCCGAATCCTCTGCCTTAATTGCTACAAGTAAATCATCAAGAGACGATTTCTGGAGTGGCCGTCCTAGCATTTCGAATGCGTCGATCAAGCGACGAACGTTTTCGCTAAGCGGTTGACCTAAAGTTTCGCTTGGCTGAGCGCTTGCAGGATGCTCAAAACATGCAGTCCAAGCTAACGCAAATATAAGTAAGATCCAATATCGAGGATTGTGCATTTTTTGGGCTTCTTCGATGTTCAATTTTTGATCTTACAGCAATTTTCTTGTGAAAACGCTGTCGCAGAATCTTGACGTTTATTCCGAATGTAACAGAAAAGAACCCACGTGTGCATAGAGCAGCGTTCGTTGCGACTTGTTTAACCCGCGAAGCGGCTGGCACGCATTGGACAAATGCCTGTCCTAACTGCACGAACGGTAATATCTAGACCGTCGTTTTCTGGAAGTCCGCGATCTGTGCTAATCGCTCCGATCGGTTAAACATGCTGCGCGACTCGTCGCGTTCAGTATAATCCATACAACCGTTACGGTAGCAAATTCTAGAAATCCAATGAATACGATATCTTCCTCTTTCTTTAGCGAGCCAAAGAAGTCGAGCTAGATTTCCGAAGGCTTACATGTCGTTTAGCTCAGTTTTGAAAATCATATGTCGACTTCCATCAGCGCATCCAGTACTTCAAGTTCTTCGCCAAATTTCGGCATGGAGATAGTCGATCCGGCGAGCCTTCGTTCAGATAGTATTGCAATCCTTGCCGTTCGCACGACTGAGATTCCAAAAGACGTCGTGAGACAGCTTCTGTCTCCACAGGTTCGATGTGAACAAGACTTTTCCTCGGATCCGCTCGTTGCATTGATTGTAGAACTTATCAAAGCTTCGAGAACGAACGAAATGGCGGCCTCGAAGGTCTCCGAAGAAAGCGATCAAACAATCAGCTCAAGTCTTGCCATTTCCTTGCGTTGGATTTTTCGAGGAGAGAAAAACTTGGGTGAACCACTGATCTCAAGAATTGTACTCAAGGCGTTAATGCCACTCTATTTGGCCGCTGGGCAGGGCCGTGTTGGGAATGGCGTTGTTGACACCCTCTGTTTGGTCCGGAGCAGCTGTATGATCGCGGAACTCGATCGTCTGACACTCAGCCAAGATATGGCAGAATGGCTAAAAGAAGACAGCCGATTGAATGTTGACCCGTTTGAGTCGATTCCAAAGTCGTTCCGAATTGCTTTGCCTAGAATGGCGGACACATTTTGGAACGAAATTGCCGCCAAATCTAGTGGAGCGATGATTGCCAAGAAGCTCCCGGACGCAGCAAAATTGACCGCAGAGAAACATCGCGACTGGTGGTCTCTTTCTGGCCAGTTGTGTTGCAATCGAGCGCAGATCACGATCCCTGCCGAACTTTCTGTCGGCGTAATCGCCTGGGACAAGCTGCTTGACCACTGGCATCGTGTTTCCGGTGTCCTCTCGGGAGCGACTGTTTGCAACAAGAAAAAAATCGCTAGCATTAGCTCAGCCGAGCACTTGGAAAGCAATGCGAAAGCTTCCGCTATCGCCGCCAAAGTTACCGAAACGCAACTGAATTCTCCGGCAATCAATTCTCCGGCAAACAAGGACACGAAGAAGTCCAAACTAGTAAACGACAAACGCTTTGTTGAAATTCGTTCTGCTCGAGATCCGCATCTTAGTTCCAACCTCGACCAAATGCTTCAACAATGTCGAAATGACCAAGGGGTACTCTCGCTGATCGTAGTAAAAAAACTGGGAGCAAATGTTTCGGCTGCCCTTCAAAATTGGCAATCTACATTCATAGAGTATATGGATACCCACGGCGAAGCGACCAATGTACGTGGATTCATAAGTGATGATGGCGAGTTAACGTTGGTCTTCCATGATGTTGATCGCGCGGAATTGGCGCAATGGATTCGTGATTCCTTTGGAAAGTTTAATAATTCCAATGCGGATTCTTCGTTGGCTACGACTGTTGCTCAGCCACTAGTGGCTGGCGTGGCAATGGTGATCGCTCCCTCAAGGTCGTTCAAAATCGATCAGCTAATTCAAGCCGCTTGGCGTTGTCTCGACGGTGCTTCGACTCAAGGAGCCGGCGCAGTCAAGACAATCGAAGTCTACTAGACCGGAGGGCTTCGTCATCTAGCCATTCAGTCTGGCTACGACCTAGGGGATAAGGTGAACCGCAGTCGCGAGCGATCTACTTCAACCGTATCAGGACTTCGTTTCGTCTCAGCGGACCGGGCGTGAAGGGTGGATCGTAGCCGGCGGTTTCGACGCAGCTAGATTCGGGTGAGTCGTCGACGACGAGGCCTTTGATTTCCATCCAGGTTCGAAGCTTGGCTTCCGATTCCTTGGCCAGTTTGGCATTGAGCTGGCCCGAAAACCGCAGCACGGCAAAGCGGCCACCGATTCGTTTGCGAACGTCGACGCCTTCGCCGGTTGGCGCGGGGACACCGTTGACGGCCACATCCTTGGGCATCACGAAACCCATTTGAACTGCCGAATCCGCTCTGCCATTTTCCATGAAGACCGGCGTCGTCATCGAGATCTTTTTGTCGGATTC
>JAYTVL010000331.1:0-18515 GCA_043744075.1 Pirellula sp.
TCCCCTCGGCTTTGCCCGCCGGAGGTGGGCAAAGCCGAGGGGAACGGGAGTTCGGACGCCCGATTGTTTGTAGTACGCCAAAACGCATCCGTCGGGGGCAAGCCGGCAAGCCCCGAACGGATGGGCTAGCGGTATTGTTTAAGTCTATTGTTGTTCGGAACAAAAAAGACTTGAGAGAAATCAGAAAAGAATATCGAATCTGCAATTTGTCGCACAGCCCAGGCTCTGCCTCGCTTCGAAATACGAGTGAAACACGTATGCTTGATGATTCGGCAGGCAGAGCCTGCAAGTCAGTGGGTTCCAAGGCAGAGCCCTGGAACCAGTCGGACCAGTCGGTGGCGATGTCGCTTCCAGCCTCGGTACGTCTACACATCCTGTTTTTCATGATCATACTATTTGCGGCTGGTTGCAACAAGACTTTGCCTCTTCCATCGCTATCGCCATCTAACAAGTCTAGCGAAGACGTTAAGATCGAAACCGTAGCAGTTGATCGACTTGGGCGAACCATTCGCTTTACCGAAGTTCCACAACGGATCGTCTCGCTTTCGCCATCTACCACTGAATTGCTGTATGCGATCGGGGCGGGCAACCAGATGGTTGGCGCCACGGAGCATTGCAATTACCCGCCTTCTGCGACAAAGCTCACCCGAGTTGGCGGCGGGACACTGCAAGGAATCAGCAGGGAAACCATTCTCAGCCTCAACCCGGACCTAATTTTGTGTAAATGGGATAGCCACCAACCTCTAATAGAACCATTCGAACGTTTCAAGGTACCGATCATGGCGGTCTGCCCCGACACGCTTGCCGAACTTTACGAAGAAGCCGTATTGTTGGGCCGAGCGACTGGACATGAACTCGAGGCACATGACTTGATCAATAGAATGAAGCGTCGGGTCTTGGCTTTAACTTCATGGGTCGATTCGGTTCCGATGGAAAAACGCCGACGTGCCTTCTATGAAGTTTGGGACGAACCATTGATGACCGCTGGGCCGAAGTCGTTCATTGGCGAAATGCTTGAGTTGGGCGGAATGAAGAATATCTTCGCGGATGCGACAGTTCGATATCCTCGCATCAGTGATGAGGTGGTGCTCGATCGCGATCCTGAAGTGATCCTTGCCCCCTCAACTCATCGATCGCAAGTTAGCCTTGAAATCCTAGCAAAGAGACAAGGTTGGGACCGAATTACTGCGGTTCGCGAGCGACAAGTATTCTTGATCGATGGCGACCAAGTATCGCGTTGTGGACCGCGAATGCTTCATGCGTTGGAGGAAATGATTCGAGCTGTCTATCCCGACAAGCTTGCGAATGTTCTTGAGAAAGAACCAATCGACAGCAAATCTGTTCGTGTTGGCGATTCAAACGAGGATGCGAACCGTTGAAGTCTCCAGTCGGCACGTTTATTCTTGCGTTCGTATTGCTGTTGGCATTGGCCGTCGTCAGTTTGATATCCGGTGCCGTATCGATTTCTGTCTACGGCGTCCTGCAGTGGATGATTGGGATAGAGACCGCTTCGCTAACTCAGACCGAACGAACGATTCTGATGCAATTGCGTCTGCCTCGGGTCATCACCGCGTGTCTGGTTGGCAGTTCGCTTGGGATTGCGGGAGTCGGGTTTCAAGGTTTGTTCCGCAATCCGCTTGCTGATCCTTATGTGATCGGTGCATCGAGTGGGGCCGGTCTAGGTGTGACCCTAGCAGTGGTGCTGGGGTTACAAGTCAACGTGATGGGGCTGAGTGGCATCGCCGTGTCGGCAGTGGCTGGGTCCCTGTTAGCGGTAGCGATTGTGTTTGCGATAGGGTCGGTCGGTCGGGGGAGTTCCGTATTGACGCTGTTGCTGGCAGGCGTGGCTGTCAGCAGCATGATCAATGCAATCGCTTCGCTATTGATGTACATGAATGATGATAGTGTGGTAGTGATCTTGGCTTGGCTTATGGGGAGTCTGGCAGGCAATGACTGGAACGTGGTCTTGGCAACAGCGGTCTCGTCGCTCGTCGGTTTCAGTATTCTGTGGAGCATGTCTCGACCCATGGATGTTTTTTTGCTCGGTGATGTAACGTCGCAATCGCTCGGCTTGGATTTGTTTCGTTTTCGGTTCCTGTTGGTCGCCGGTTCAAGTATCGTGACCGCTGCCGCTGTGGCTTCGGCGGGTATTATTGGGTTTGTAGGATTGATTGCACCGCACATCGCCCGCCGACTGGTTGGACCACGGCATTTGCGTTTGCTGCCGATGAGCGCATTCGTTGGAGCAGCGATCATGTTGATTGCGGATGTGGTTGCTAGGACACTCGTTGCGCCAGCGGAATTGCCTGTTGGGATCTTAACGGCTTTATTAGGATGCCCATTCTTTCTGTTCTTGCTGAAGTCTCGCAACGATGCGATCGAAGGTGCGGCATGAGTGAGCTCACGAGCAAGGACTTGACGTTTTCTTATGCGAACCGTTTGATTTTAGATCGCATCTCGGTGGAAATGAAAGCTGGTGAGGTGGTCGTACTGCTGGGTGCAAACGGTGCTGGAAAAACGACTTTGTTGCAGTCTCTTTGTCGGCAGCTTCGGCCTGCCTCGGGTACCGTAGCAGTAGCCAAGAAAGATATCACGCAGTTCACTCGGCGAGCTCTGGCACAGAATATCGCATTTATGCCACAGCAAGAAAATCGACAGTCGGAGCTGACGGTCCATGACGTAGTTTCGCTCGGTCGTACTCCACACTGTGGATGGTGGATGCCATTATCGAATCACGATCGGGAAGTGATTGAAGACGCACTGAGGGCAACTGGGCTATTGGAATTTCGACAACGCCGTATTACACAACTATCGGGCGGTGAATGGCGACGCATGATCTTGGCCAGGGCATTGGCTCAAGACGCTCCCATATTGTTGCTGGACGAACCGACGGCAGGGCTCGATTTGAAGTACCAGTTTGATGTCCTAGACCGTGTGCGTCGCATGGCCAAAGAACGCAATTGGGTGGTTGTAATAACCCTTCATGATTTAAACCATGCTGCGATGTTTGGCGATCGACTGGCATTATTAGCTGATCATAAGTTGATTGCGATTGGTGAGGCCCGACAGGTTTTGACACCGAGTTTGATTCGAAAAGCGTTCGACGTGTCGGTAACTGTTATAGATCATCCGGTGCATCGGACTCCGTTCGTGGTGCCAATGTATCCGTCGGACCCTGTGGGCAGGAGTTTGTCCGATGATTGATATCAGCTTCGCAGCGGTGGTCGCTTTGGCGTTTATCGGAGATATTGTGTTCGGCGATCCTCCAAATCGATTTCATCCGGTGGCCTGGATGGGAAAGGCTATCTCGTTGGTTCGAAAGTCGGTGGCGTCCGCTAGCGAATCGATTCGTTTTTTTTGTGGGTTGGCTTTGGTGTGTATTGGTGTTTTGTTTGTCGGATTTATTGGTTGGTTCATCCAACGAACTTGTCTATTATGTCCCGTTTATGTAAGCGTGCTGGTTCAAGCCCTTGTATTGAAGTGCACGTTTACAGTAAGTTCTTTGTCGAAAGCGGCGAAGTCGGTTGGCACGGCAATTCGCAATGCGGATATTCTGAGTGCTCGGCAACACGTTTCTTATCATCTAGTGAGCCGAGATGTATCGAACTTGAACGCATCGAAACTTGCGGCTGCTACCGTTGAATCGGTGGCAGAGAATACGAGCGATTCGGTCATCGCACCTCTGTTTTACTTCGCGATTGCAGGCTTGCCCGGGGCCCTGGTCTATCGATATGTTAATACGTGTGACGCGATGATCGGCTATCGCACTTCGGAGTTGGAGTGGTTCGGCAAGGCGGCGGCTCGAGCGGATGATTTGCTAAACTTGCTGCCATCCCGTATCACCGCAGTCTTGATGCTTGCGGTGGGAGCCATACGGACGGGTCGATTTCGCAGCTCTGTTGGAATTTGGATGCGAGACCATCGATTGACGGCTAGCCCAAACGCCGGGCATCCGATGAGCGCCGCTGCAGGTGTGCTGGGAGTGGTCCTCGAAAAGGAGGGACACTACATTCTGGGTGGCGGTCAATCAAGTCCGAATGCGGAAACAATCGAGCAATCCATTCGAATGTTATGGGACGCTTCCGTCGTTGGAGGTCTTTTGCTGGTTGCGGGCGTTCTCTGTTGGGAATGGGTGCTAACTAGATGAGCGAGCCGAACGATCCTTTCAACGAGGCGTACCATGGCGGAATCGATGCAGCAGAGTTACTTGTACTTGGAATCGCGCCAGAACTCGTTGTCGACTTTAGCTCAAACATATCGCCGTTTGGGCCATCGCCGCAGGTGATCGAGGCCATTCGGAATACTTCGATTGATCAGTATCCTGATCGCGAGTGTCGACTATTGCGCAATGCGATCGCGCAGTTGCATTCAATCGATGTTGATCGCATCTTAGTTGGAAACGGATGTAGTGAGTTAATTCATTTGATTGCGAGCGCGTTGATTCGCACTGATGACCCTGTGTTGATCGTCGGCCCGACTTTTTCAGAGTATGAACGGGCAACGGGGTTGGCACAAGGCATCGTTCATACGTGCTTGGCGATCGAAGAGAACGGCTTCAAGTGTCCAGTTGATGGAATCGACTCGCAACTTCAACGATCTAAGATTTCGTTGGTGTGGATTTGCAATCCAAACAACCCGACGGGACAGAGTGTGGCCCGTGAGCGATTTGTCAGGTGGCTGAATGAATATCCAAAGACTGTTTTCGTCATTGACGAAGCGTACATCGAATTCGCTGCTGAGGTTGAGTCGATGATCGATTGTGAGTTTGAGAATTTGATCGTGTTGCGATCGATGACAAAAGCCTATGCGATGGCCGGATTGCGACTAGGATACGCCGTCATGTGCGACACGTTGCATTGTAGAGTTCGCGGTCGTCGAGCACCGTGGTCCGTCAATTCGATTGCCCAATCCGCGGGTGTAGCGGCGATCAACGACCAACAGTACTATGTAAATGCAATGGCACGGCTTGACGAGGCGAAACGCTCGTTTGTTCACGGCATGGTATCGAGAGGATTTCGACCAATTGAGAGCGACACATGTTTCTTTTTGCTCCCGATGGAAGACTCATCTGGAGTTCGCAACGGGTTGCTGAGGGAAGGATTGGTGGTGCGAGACTGCCGTTCGTTCGGCGTAAAAGACCATTTAAGAATCGCGGTTCAGCAATCGACAAATAACTTCCGACTGATCGATGCACTCTCAAAATGGAAACGTAGGTCCAGCCTGCCGGGCTGGACTCCAGCGATCTCCACACCAATGGAACCCATTGCTTTAACCAATGCAAACCAAGAAGAAGAATGGGACGACGACTTTCGGCGTCGGCTGAATCGACTATTCCGTCGACGGCGCGACGTCCGTCGGTTTCGAAGCGACTCGATTCCAAATGGTTCGATGAAGCGTTGGATCGAGGCAGCTTGTTTGGCACCGTCGGTTGGTTTTTCTCAGCCTTGGCGATTTGTTTCGGTGTCTTCGCCCGAATGCCGCGCAAGCGTAGTCCACGAATTTGAGACTCAGAATGAAGTGGCCGCGTCAGGCTATGACGTTGAAACCGCTCGACATTATCGAGCCTTAAAATTGGCTGGGCTTCGAGAAGCGCCTGAGCAGTTGGCCATATTTGTCGATCTCGATCCCCAGCAAGGTCGAGGACTTGGTCGAGCGACGATGCCTGAATCAATTTCGTATTCGGTAGTGGCAGCGATACAAAATTTCTGGCTTGCAGCCCGCAGCGAAGGGGTCGGCGTAGGCTGGGTCTCAATATTACGCCCGGAGTCGATTGCTGCAATCCTAGGAGTTACTTCGTCGTGGCACTTGATCGCCTATTTGTGCATTGGGTATCCGGAAGATGCGGTCGATGAAATCCCGGAACTAGAACGTGAAGGCTGGGAACAACGGTCCGATCTTGAAAGCCATTGGATTGAGCGATGAGTTCTTTACACAATAGGGTACATTGACATAACAATGACCAGAACAATAAACCGACGGATACTATTCAGAGCTTTTATCGTTGGGCTGCTACTACTTTTTTGCTGGGTTGGAATTTCGTTCTATTGGTATAGCGCAAACGGACGGGCGAGTGATCAAGCCCTTCGTCGCAAATTGGTAGGAACTTGGGCTGGCGAGACTGGGAATATCTTGCGTTTCCGGTCGGACGGTACCGCTCGGTCACGATCCGGTGATTCCTCTGGCGAAGAGATTTTTGACTGGACTACCCGTCAAAATGAATTAAGGATTTTCACTGGCACAGCTCGTAAACGCACGTATCAAGCGATAATTTCGAGGTATGTACTTGGACAATCTTCGTTCCGCTTTGAAATTTTAGAAACATCGGACGATCAAATTCTATTACTCGATTACACAACTGGCGAACGTGTCAAGTTAAACAAAACTTCCGACCCGCTTTTTGAGGATAAGCCATAGGCTTTGCCATGGCTCACGTGGACAGAACGCTAGCCCCATGGACTACGCAATCACTCAGGGTTGAAATAGCCTGAAATGGACGTCGGTTAGCTGAATACGTCAAGATTGAACAATCTTTTCGACTTTTGATTCAACCGTTTTGGGTGATCGTGTCTTACGTTCCGTCGAATTTTCGTTGACAATGGCTAGGAACCGACACATGATACCCAAGTATTCGCGACGGTAAAGTCGGTTGTGATTGATATGAACTGGGATCAATCAGGGTAGTAAACGTTTCTGTCGCGTTGGGAGCTCGTCTCCAAAAATTGAGCGATGCTCCACTTGGCTGGCCGGATCGATTATGCCAAACTTGCACTGCCCGCCAGAGTTTCTTCCCGTAGGTATTGTCAAATGATGTTCGCATACTCGAATCGCTGTTCGTTTTTTCGCTGGTCTATGATGGTTGCTTGCCTCCTTGGGCTGCCTTGGACCAACGAACCCAGATTCGCTGCCGCGCAAGAGACTGCACAGGCAAGCAGTAACGAAGACGATATTGCTCGGCGCGAGTACTTGCAATATGCATTGATGAACGACGGAGATGTCGAACGAGGCAAGAGCTTGTTCAACAACAAAGAGCGTGCGCAATGCGACAAGTGCCACATGATCAATGGAATGGAAAAGAGCGGCCCCAACCTCGATGGCATCGCAGACAAGTACACTTGGGAACAACTGCTTCGGCAAGTGCTCTACCCCAGCGAAACGATCACACGCGGATTCGAACAAGTGAAAATTCTTACGCACAACGGAAAAGTTCTCGCCGGCAGAATGGAGCGATCGAATCAAATCCAAGTCAAACTGGTAGACGCGGATGGAAAAGTGAACTCGGTCAATCGAAGCGATATTGAAGAAATCAGCGAATCGACGGTATCATTCATGCCATCGGATTTGCAGAAGTCCCTGACTATTGTAGAGTTCGCGGACTTGATGGCCTATGTCAAGACGCTCAAGCTCGCGAAGCATGATGGCTTCACTGATGGTGGAAAAAGGGTTGCGATTGGGAATCTGCTTAGGCCGGTTACGCTCCGTCCTATTCACTCTGCGGAATTGGATTTTGAAAACCCTGTTTGGTGCGGTGCATTGCCTGGAACCGATAGCGACATGCTCGTCATCGAACACATGCAGCGTCGAATATGGCGATTGATTCGTGCTGATGGCCAAGTCCGCAAGGAACTTTTTTTGGAGCTAGGTGCCGAAGTCCACACCGGTTCCGACCAAGGAGTAATGAGCATGGCCTTTCATCCTGACTTTGTTCACAATCGTCGCTATTTCCTCGAACATGAAGTCAAAGAAGAGGGAATAGTGAAGACGACGATCGTTGAGCGAGCGGCTGCTAACGATGGTTTAAAGGATGCTGGGAAAGCGTCGCGACGATTGATTGAGACGTTTCAGCCGGCTGGAAATCACAATGGTGGATGCATCGCATTCGGACCAGATGGAATGCTCTACGCTGGCTTTGGTGATGGCGGACCTCAAAAAGACCCAAACGGATACGCTCAAAACCCGAGGATCCTACTGGGGTCGATGATTCGCATTGATGTTGACCATCGAGACGAAGGGCTTGAATATGCCATTCCCAAAGATAACCCGTATTGGGAAGAGCATCGAAAAGACCCAACCGTTCGGGCGGAAACATGGGCGATAGGATTTCGCGAACCATGGCGATTTAGCTTTGATTCCGATAACGGAGACTTCTATGTCGGCGATGTAGGGCAAGATAAATTCGAGGAGGTATGCATCGTTCGGCGAGGCGAAAACCATGGATGGAATGTGGTTGAAGCGTTCGAACCCTTTTCCGATGAATATGCTCGCCCTAACGAGAAAATGACGGGCCCTGTCTTTGCTTATCCGCATGGACTTGGTTTCTCGATCACAGGCGGATTCGTATATCACGGCAAGCAAAGCCCTTCTTTCGATGGCGTCTATATCTTTGGTGATTACAACACGCGACTGATTTGGGGACTCAAGCAAAAGGACGGAAAGTTAGAAAGCGTATTTAACATAGGAACTGCCCCCAACGGGATCTCATCCTTCGGCCAGGATCAGCGAGGAGAGATCTATCTCGTGACCTACAAAGGGACCATCTATCACGTCGATCTGAGTGTGACGGAGTATCCGCAAGCAAAAACTTCAGATGCAACATCGCCTCCAATCTCGGGCCTCTGGCGAGACTTGTTCAATGGCAAGGACCTATCGGGTTGGTCCCTAGTCGGCGACAAAGGCAAAGCATGGGTTGAAAACAATGAGATGGTTTGCCACATGGTCAAGGGAACCAAAGAGCACACGTTTGTTCGTACCGATGAAGAGTTTTCTGACTTTATCCTGGAAGCGGATTGCTTGCTCGAAGGGGACTTTCATACTGCGATTTTGTTTCGATGCATGGAAACACCTCCCGATGCATTGCTTCGACTGAATGGCTACCAACTAAAGATTGATCCGACGAGCCGACGATGGACAGGGGGCATCTTCGATGATTTTGGTCCCAACTGGTATTGGCTACACAACTTGGCCGATCCGTCGGATGCTAGTATGAGCGAGCTCACGAAAGCTCGTACTGCCGCTCGCGAATCATTCAAGATGAATGAATGGAATCGTATTCGAATCCAAGCGGTCGGCGGAGTCATTACCACTTGGGTCAACGACGTACCTTGCGTTCATCTCGTTCATGAAAAGTACAAAAAGGGATGTATCGCGATCAAGATTCACTCATGGAACGGACCAATTGAACGGGAGAAGGTACTGGTCCACTACAAGAATTTTCGAATCATCGACTCAGAGGTGAGCAAGCATGCGATGCCATCACCGTTGCCGCCGATCGTAGTTCCCGTCAATCCAACACCCAAGCCTGGCGAAACACCTCGCGGCGGTGAATAGCAACTATTTTGGTTTTTTTGCAGTTTCTTGGTAATCGCAACCCGTCGAAACTCGATCTCGTATAGAGTGTTTCGACTATAAAACGTTGACGCCGTTTTTGTTATAAAGGTTTCATGGAAGCGTTCAATACGAACGAGGGTGCTTTGTGGATCATGGAAACATGGGATTGAATCATTCGAAAATGCGTTGCGATGTTGTGATCGTCGGCTCTGGGCCGACGGGTGCGCTCATGGCACAGAGATTGAGTCTGAGCGGATTTCGTGTTGTCATTCTAGATGCTGGACAACGATTTTCAGGAGCGACTGCATTGCAGAATACGGAGTCCAATGCTGCAAGAATCATGTGGTCTGAACCAAGGAACTTTGTAGGAAGTGACTTTGTCATCCCAAAAACCGGCACTGGAATTGGCGGGGGCAGCTTGACTTGGCTCGGAGTCATGCCGCGCTTTCATCCGACCGATTTCCGCACGTTTTCGACCGAGGGGGTCGGTTCGGATTGGCCCATCGAATACGACGATCTCAGAAGCTACTATTCACAAATCGAGAATGAATTCGGAGTTGCCGGTGATTGTGGCCCGTACGCGCCCGAAGCCTATCAACTGCCCATGCCTCCCCATCGGATGAATTGGCACGGACAGGTGTTAGCGCGGGGAGCAATCGAGCTAGGTGCCTATCCGTTTGCACCACCTATCGCGATCAATTCTACGGAGCGCGATGGTCGTCCCGCTTGCATTTACTGCGGATGGTGCGCGTCAGGTTGTCCGACAGAAGCCAAAGCCACGTCGGCAAACACCTATTTGCCAAAAGCCGTTCAACAAGGGACCCGAATCATCAGCGAGGCGTTTGTGCATCGCATCGAGTACGATCGCAACCAATCACGGGTTTCTGGGATCGTGTATCTCGATTCGCAAGGTCGGGAACACCTGATCGAGGCTAGCCTGGTCGTTCTCGCGGCCCATGCGATTGAAACACCTCGATTGCTATTGCTGTCCTCCAATTCCTCGTTTCCAAATGGACTTGCGAACTCGAGCGGTATGGTCGGCAAGAATTTGATGAGCCATCCGACTTGGCAAGTCTTCGGCGTCTTCGACGAACCCATCCACGCTTATCGCGGAATGCAAATGGGGCATGTGATGGTTCAAGACTATTATTCACCCAGAAAAGAAAATCCGTATCAACGTGGCTATGTATTGCTGTCGTACATGATGACACCCGCGACCTATGCGAACTTGGGAGGACTGAGTTTTGGTCAAGATCTGAAGGACTATTTGTACGACTATCCGAATACGGCGGCCTGGTGGGCGCATGCGGAGGGATTGCCTCATGCACATAACACGGTCGAGCTCGACGATCAACTTTGCGACGCTCGAGGTCTACCGTCCGCGCGAGTTACATACCAATGGGGAGAGAATGACCAGAAACTCGTCGAAGCGGCACGCGATAAGGCCGCCGAGATGATGAAAGCATCGGGTGCCAGGAAAGTTCGAATCGGCTTACAATACGGGGCACATGCGATGGGTTCTTGCAGGATGGGAAGCGACCCAGAAGCCTCCGTCACCAATTCCTTCGGTCAGTCACATGATGTGAAGAATCTGTTTGTATGCGACACGAGTTTGTTCGTAACGGGTTCGGGATTGAATCCCACTTTGACGGCGATGGCGATTGCGAGCCGTTCAGCCGACTATATCGTTCGCGAAGTGAGCAGGGAGTTGCGATAAGGCCATGAGAGAGACTTCTGTTTCCATCGCGGACATTTCGGCGTTGATCGCATTGGCGGGCGGCATCGTGCCTGCGGACGATCGTGATGCGGGAGCAGCCTTGGTCCACGCAGGACCGGGACTAGCCGAAAAAATGCGTCGAGGATCTTTCGGAAGCTTGTACGCCCAAGGAGTTTCCGCAGCCAATTCGATGGCTCAGTCCAGCTTCGGGTGCTTCGTTTCTGAGCTTGGCGCGTCGGAAATCCAGCGAGTCCTCGAATGGCTCCTCGTGCACGAAGCTGCGTTCTTTCGGCAAGTGCGAGCCGACGTATGCGGGATGTACATGAGCGATCCCGCCGTGTGGCAAAGAATTGGCTTTCCTGGTGCTTCAAGCGATCAGGGCGGCTATCCCGATTTCGCTCAACCTCCGACCACCCAACCTACGATGCTGAAAACACCAACTCCACTCGCTTCGGTTCAACAATTTCTTTCCCAACCGATCCAAATGCTCATTGATGGAAAATGGCGAGATGCGTCGGATGGTCGATGGATTGAGGCGATCGATCCGGCAACTTCTCAAACGATCGGACGCTTCCCAGCAGGAACGTCGGACGATGCTCGTGAAGCGGTGCAAGCTGCACGCAGAGCATTTCGTGGCTCTTGGCGAAGAATGCTCCCTTACGATCGTGGACGCTTACTTTTCAAGTTGGCGAGCCTGATCGAATGTCATACGGACGAGTTGGCACAACTCATTACGCTCGACAACGGTAAGCCGCTCTGGGAGGCAAAAAAAGAGGTTGGAACGGCAGTCAGTTGGACAGAATACTATGCTGGTTGGACGACCAAACTGACGGGCGAAACGATTCCGGTTTCGATACCAGGTCAGTTTCTCAACTACACAACGCGTGAGCCACTGGGGGTCGTTGCAGGGATCACGCCGCCCAACTATCCGTTGACGATGCCCCTTTATAAAGCTATCCCTGCGTTGGCAACCGGCAATACAGTCGTCCTCAAACCCTCGGAGGACGCATCGTTGGTCGCCCTACGATTGGCCGCGTTATGCATGGAGGCCGGGCTTCCTGATGGCGTATTCAATCTGGTCACTGGATATGGCGAAACGGTTGGAGCAGCCCTCGCTCACGATGACTTCGTTGATAAAATAACATTTACCGGTTCGACCGAAGTCGGCCGCGAGTTGGTCAAAGCATCGGCAGGGAATCTGAAGCGAATTTCGCTCGAACTAGGGGGCAAGTCTCCCAATATTGTATTCGCAGATGCGGATCTCGAAGCGGCTTTGAAGGGAGTGTTTATGGGGATCTTCTTTTGCCAGGGTGAGATCTGTTCGGCTGGTTCCCGTCTATTTGTTGAAGAGTCGATCTACGACGAATTTGTCTTGCAACTCGCAACGATGGCGCGTTCCGTAAAGCTTGGGCACGGTTTAGATCCTGAAACCAAAATGGGGCCGCTCGTATCCAAGAGTCAGCAACAGCGGGTGCTGAACTATGTTCAGATCGGCAACGACGAGAAAGCGGTTGCACTTTCTGGCGGTCGGGCTCCTAGTGGTTCACTTGCCTCGGGCTGCTTCGTCGAACCGACGGTGTTCGCGCAAGTGAGCAACGCGATGCGAATTGCTCAAGAGGAGATCTTTGGTCCCGTTGTGTGTGCGATTCCGTTTCATGATCTATCCGACGCAACTGCCAAAGGCAATGATTCGCCGTTCGGACTAGCAGCAGGAGTCTGGACTCGAGATATTCGCAAGGCGCACCAAGCAGCTGCGGCCCTAGAGGTTGGGACAGTTTGGGTTAATTGCTACAATGCTTTCGACAATGCGTCGCCGTGGGGTGGATTCAAGCAGAGTGGATGGGGGCGAGAGAAAGGTCCCTATGGTCTTGATCTCTTCACCCAGATAAAATCCGTGATTATCAACTTCACATGAGAAGACCAAAGGCGACGCAGCTCATTTGCGGTTGCCGCTCTGTGCAAAAACTCCGCTCCGAAGTTTTTGGTTCGTGATTGGTCGATATGGCCAATTACGTCGACAATGTCCTTTAGCCCTTCGCGAGTTACCGGTGCATGATGCATTATTTTCACCAAATACATTTGCATTGTTCATCCGACCTGGATGATATCCAAGATTAGAGCTGTTGGCCCTCTATCGGTCATTTTTTCGAACCGACAATCTTCGGATCGCACTTTTTGCACAGGGCGGTGCGATAGCTTTGAAGAAAAACTTCTACTCTTCGGACGCCTGTATTTTTTTTCCTCTATTGTTGACTGCAGGGGTCCACGATTCAGGAATTCTGCCCTTTTGATCTTCGTGGTGCTGGTCGGTTCGGAAATCGGTGAGCATGTCATACTCGCCTTTGTCGTTGGCCACATCATCATCGTGAACGGTGACCAAGTGATGGTAGGGGTCGTTTTTGCGAACGTAACGCAGCCAATTCTGCTTGTAGGCAAGATTCTTCTCGTTGTGTGCTTCCTTGGAAAAGTCCCAGATGATGTTGGGATAAGCCAAATACCTTGCCATTAACCAGCGGAAGTAAAGCTTTTCTTCCACACTATCTCGGTCTGGCCACTTCACCTCCTTATTATAAACCTTGATGAAAACATGCGCAACCATTCCGCGTTCCATCATCGCTGCGATCACACGATCATAATGCTGCCAATAGTCGAGATTCATGTGACTGTGATCGGGCGCATCGTTGCTGCCGGCCCAAGGATACAGCGCTGACGGACCATAGTCATCGGATTCTGATTTCCCTTTGCTCCATTTGGTGTCATGAGCATAGGTGTTGAGTATGATGTAGTTGAAGTTATATTGAGCCAATAGATCCAACGTCTTGCCTACGGTGGGCACGTCCGGCTTGCCCACATCGAGTGCCCAGAGCCAGTCGTACTCATATGCCTGCATGAAGAAACGAGTTCCATCTTCGTAGATGAAATGATGCGGATGCTCCTTATCAACGCGGAGAAAGCCGTGGACTTTAGGGTTAGAATTCATCACGCTCGAAAACGTAAGCTTCTTGGCGTCCAATTCTGGCAATTCGGATTTGGTGACTAGCGACCATTGGCCTTCGACGTTCGGAGCCAAGCGGATTTTCCAATTGCCCTCGCCGTCGTAATGGCCAGGCAACGTTAGCGTCGCGCCATTCGGACCTGTCGCGGTAGCACCGAATTCGACCATGTAAGGATTGGTCGTAGCGACGTCCGCGTGGAAGGTAAAATCATGCGGCTTCCAACAAGGGACGGATGTTGCGGCGGCGTCGAGCCGTTTTACCTTTTGCTGCGTGGGACTTGAATCCAGTTCCCCGGCGAAAAGGTGGCCTGCAAGGCAGATCAGGGCAAAGAAGAGGAAATTTAATTTCATGATTGGATGCCAGAGAAGCCCTTTTTTGTCGAAGGGGTTGAAGCGAATTATTTGTGTACGCATATTCATAATCATGTGCTCCACATCGTTATTCATTTGCTTTTCCCCGGACGGCGATCACGATCGGCGCGTTCGCGGGTTGAGTAAGTACCGGCAAGCATCGGTTCAGTAGCTTGTTTCGTGAGTGCTCGAAGCTTGTTCAGAATCTCCGGGTGATCGGCTGCAACGTTCTTAGACTCCGAGGGATCGGTTTTGAGGTTATAGAGTTCCCAATCTTTTTTTCCAGGATCGACGGCCCGCCAGTCCCCCTGACGAATCGCTACCCACTTGCCATGTTCCCAATAGAGATATTCGTGCTGTTGTTGCTTGCCGCCAGCGGCTGTTTCGCCGATCAATTCTGGCAAAAAAGAAATGCCATCGATGTCGGTTGGCAAGCTACCACCAGCCGCCTGAGCGATTGTTGGAAGCACATCAGGGAAGTATCCGACATGTTCGCTCACTCGACCTGGTTCGATTTTCCTTGGCCAGCTTACGGCAAAGGACACTCGTAACGAGCCTTCGTAGGGGCCTCCCTTTGTGCCGCGAAATTCTGTTGGGCCGTTAGGGTCTTTTCGCTTCTTACCTTCGGCAGGCGAAGATTTTGGCTTTTCGAGTTGCTTCTCGGTCGACTTAGTTTCACTTTCGGTAAGCTGAATTCCTTGAGATCGCTTTTTGGCCGCTTCTAGAGATGCCTCAGGACTTTCAACATTTTCTTTCGCACCCGGCCCAATCGAACCATCCGCTTTGTAGATGGGAGCGTATTCGGGTTCTCGTTCGCCAGAGTTCAAGCGAAGTCGGACATCAGGACGCTCTTGATAGGCCTTCTGGAGCGCAAGCATCTCTTGCAAACGCTGAGGATTGCTACTGGCAAGATCGTGAATTTCTGTTCGGTCTTTTGAAAGATCGTACAACTGCCAAGGCTGGTTGTAAGCAGTCACCATTCGCCAGCCACCATCCACGACCGCCATGTTGTTGAACGCCGAATTCGAAGCCCAATCCAACACAGAAACCAAACCAAAGCTTCAAGATTTCACAAAGCGATTCCCGGAGGTCGCGGAGCGACCCCAAGGTCCGTCAATCCCGCGCAACCGCGAATTATCAGCTTGGCAATCTGGACGCTGCCTTGAGCGATCTAGATTTTCTAATCAGCAAAGAGGTGTCCACGCCAGAAATCCTACAATACCGCACGCTCAGGGCTGGCGACCGGTTGCGATAGCGGTCGATTCAAAGGCCAGTGAAACGTACCCTGTTCCTTCTCCCCTCGGTACTCCGGGGGGAGAAGGTGGCCGAAGGCCGGATGAGGGGGCCGCTCCTGGTAGAACAGTTGTCCCAACTGTTCCGGAACAATTGGGGCAATTGTTCTACACTTCCCTCCTCCTCCACCGTCCAGTCATACCCAATGACTCCCAACTACGCTTGGCAAAACGTCAGGCTGGCTCCGCGATCGCGCTACTGCGACAGGGTGAGCGTGAAAAAATCTTCAGCGCGTTGCGTGTTGCCGATGATCCCGAATCGCTAACGCAGTTTGTTCACCGCTGTCGGGCGCGCGGTGTCTCCACTGGAGAACTGTGGGAGTGCGTGCAGATTGTCGAACGCACACGGCCTGCCCTGCGTGGTGACGGGCGCCGTCTTGAAGATCGCGTGCTGTTTGGTCTGCTGTTGGCGCTGGGAGAGTTTTCACTTTCTAATATACCAGATGACCAGCGAGATTCGACCATGCAGCAGCTTGCTACCTGGTATCGTGACGATCCGAGTTCGACTATTCACGGTGCCTCCGGCTGGCTGCTTCGGCACTGGCAGCAGACCGAAGTTGCGAGGAAAGTGGATGAGACACAGTTGGCCTATTCCCCACAGCGAGAATGGTTCACGCTTGCGATTCCTGATGGCGACCAAACCTTCTTTCAAACGTACGTGGTCATCCCATCCGGCGAATACGAAATCGGCTCGCCTAGAAACGAACCTGGCCGTTTACCGACTGAGACCCGTCGCACAGTGCGGCTCTCCCGCCCCTTTGCTTTGCTGGATCGCGAAGTAACTCGGGCCGAGTTTGAAGCTTCGGCGGTCGCGAGAATCAACGGCGTCGATCAATACAGCCCGTCGCCCCAGCATCCAATGGTGGCCCCATCCTGGTACGACAGCGTTAGGTATTCCCGGTGGTTGACAGCGCAGGCAGGGTTTACTGAGGATGGACAGTGCTACGCGGATCCGAAGTCTCTGGACAGCAAGGTTTTTGCAGCGGATCCCAATCCTATACTAGACCATCCCCCGCCAGAGATCCATTCGAACATAAACGCATCCAGACAAGCCACCGGTTTTACACCGGAGGAAGCTGACATTCAACCTAGCCCCAACCGACCGAACCACGCCACAAGCCCCCGGTTTTACACCGGGGGTAACTGACCTTTGTTACCTACCGCTAGTAGGACGATAGTAACCATCCACCGAAGTAAATTCGGCGGCATTCGCGACGGGACTGTCATATTGCTAGGTTGATGGTAACGATCCACCGAAATAAATTCGGTGGCATTTGCAATACAGCATGGATCTTCATGGATCTTCGAAATTGATCCCATCAAAACCAAGCCTCCGGTTTTAGACCGGAGGAAGTTAACATTCAACCTAGCCCCCACCGCCCAACCACCACCCCACAAGCCCCCGGTTTCACACCGGGGGTAATTGACATTCAACCTAGCCATTCAATCTACATCGACTTGAGATTCAAGAAAGCTCTTGATCTGCGCTGTGGTTGCTTCGCCGCAGGTGCCGGCGTAGTAACCGGCTTGAAAGACTGTATCCAAACCCTCTCGCTTCATCGCCGCACTATACCGGCTGCAAAACCAGTGTTCGGCATTATTCAACAAGGCCAACGCAACTTCCTCAGGTGACTCTACCGGTGATATGCCCAGCAGCAAATGAGCATGATCCCAAACCACCTCAATGTTCCAAGAAATCCACGATTTCCTTTGACAAACGGACAGCCAATACTGGACTAGCTTTTGTCCCACAATTGGATCTAAAAACTCAATCCCCTTACAAACGCTAAACACAAAATGGATGTTATACTGAAGGCAGCATGAGATGATTTGCGAATTTGACTTGCATCTTCATGGTTATGATACCGACAGTTCGTCATGACCGATGGGTTTCCTGCCGGCACTGCTCGATGATGATCGAATTGGTTCGCCACGTAGTTGCGGATGACTTCGTCGGTTACGTTCCCGTTGCTTCGAACGAACCAACCTCGAGACCAAAGGTCTCGAATTCCGTCTGCGCGAAGCGTCGTTGCGACATTTCCCTTGACCTTTTTTGTAACCGATTCCGGCGAATCGATCGGACGCAAACTTATTAACGCTCGAACGACACTCGAATCCACTTCAAGACCAAGCACATGGAAATCCGATCTTTCAGCGACTTCATGAACCGTTGCTTCAACCTTTGAACGAATCGCAGAACTAAACAGAATTAGCTTTCGACCCTTCGTGCACCAACCAAAATGATAACGAAGTTGGTACGCGGATTTGATATGGGAAGGTAAGAATGTTGGTTTTGATGCCATCGCTTACGACGCTCGAAATTGTTACTGCACTTTGTCGCCAACTGAATACTTAGTCGCCAACTGAATAGATCGTTATTGTAGCGGCTTGTTCAGCAATCATGCGCCGTTGGTATTGCCGAGTGCGTGTTTTGGAGCGGGCCGAACGACTGGGACTGATTTCCGAGCTAGATCTGCAAGTGCGGCTTACATCGCTCACCGCGTTTGCAAAGAGTCGCGGTGTGAAGAGTTGGCGATTTCGACAAGCCGTGTTACAACGGTGTTCGGTGAACGATCCTTAAGGGCTCGAACCGGGTGAACCGTGGCGGCAGTTGGAACAACGAGGCCGCGAATTGCCGGACAGCGAACCGCAACACGAACGAACCGACGAACCGGAACAACAACATGGGGTTCCGGTTGGCCCTGAATTCCGCTGGAGAGTGGTGGAAACCTGAGTTGCTAGACGGAACAGATCGTTTTCCAGTCCGAGCAGGCACTTGCTTGATTGGCGAAATCAAACCCTGAGGCCGCTTGGTGCTGGTAGCAGGTTGGATGAC
>JAYTVL010000332.1:0-18463 GCA_043744075.1 Pirellula sp.
GTTGGATGACTCACCGGCCAGCATCCCAGTCAACGATCGACCATCCGTGGTGAGGATCTGGTAAGTCCTAAAATTGCTTTCAACGCTTCTCGAAGGATCAAGAACGTTGACCAAAATTTCGTCTTTCGGATGAACTGCCATGCCCGTCAAATTGGGGCCGATGGATGTACCGATATCGCCATGTTTGTGACATTGGCTACAATGCTTTTTGTACATGGCAATTCCGTTGTCGAGATCGCCCTGCGCTGTCGTAACAGGCATCCACTCATCAACTAGAGCTTGGCGATTGGAGTTTACAACAGTACCACCCTTCTTCATCAAGTCGGCTACTCTACTCGCTACGGTTCTGTCAGGATGATTCATCAAAGCCTGACGCTGATCCAATTGCAAATCAGTGAATTGCAACTGCCCGCTCTCCACCGCGTTCAATAATTCATTGGTAGTGTCTGTTCTGGCAAGCATCAACGTCAGAACGCCCGCTGCTAACTGCGGACCAAGTCTGCCACGTAACCCCAAGAGCGACTTCGAAAGGCCATCCACTTTCGAAGTTCGCAATGATTCCAGGGCCTTGCCACCGATTTCAGGCGTAAGCTGCGGAGTAAAGAGGGACTCAACGGATTGCAGAATCTGTTGACTTGCTGGGGCAATCTTGATGGCTTGATCCCAAGCGCTCATGCGTTTGTCGCTCGCTACGATCTGGTCCAGTGCCGTCGCAAAGAGGCGCTCTTGAATGTTGGCGACGATCTTTTCGAGGTTAGCAACGGACCATTTGTCGGCGACAGAAAGCAATGCAGCTTTGCTTTCAATGCTGTTTTCATCGGAGAGAAAACGCTCGCGCAAGGATTTCTGAGCAGCCTCCGACAGATTTACTTGATAGTCTTTTGGCCAGCCCTTTGCTAGGCCTTCCCATATCGCAATGGAAAGCGGTGAATTCGGATCTATTCCGAGGAGGTTTTCAATTTCTTCGGCTTTGGGACGCGAGCGAGCGACATGTTCGGCGAGGATCGCGACGCGTGCTGTAATCGGTGGGGAGGTAACTAAGTTGGCGCCTTGAGTCCCTAGCGCGATCAGGGATGGTATAGGTTTTGTGGATGCCGCAGAAGTCCACGCATCCAACAGGATGTCATCGGCACCAATAACATTTGCCTTTGTGAGCATTGTCCCTAAAGTCGGGCCGGTAACAAAATCAGGCGCATCACTTATGGCAACGCGAAGCATAAACGCAAGCCTCACACGTGGATCGGAATCTTCATTCAGCTTCAATTCCTGTGCCTGCTTGACTTGGTTCGCAACGCAATACTCAAGGGCAGAAGAGCGGACGGGACTCGAGGGATGGCCAAAACCTTTTTCGCAGGCTAATTCCAATGCTTTCTTCGCTTCCGCGTTGCCGTTTTCTCGAAGGCCGCCCAACGTCCAGATGGCATGCATTGCCGCAGGATTCAAGCCGATTGCATCCATTTCTTGGTTGTCCAGCAACGCCACGAGGGAACTGAGCGTGGATACGTCTGCTGCATCGCGTTCGACAAGTAGTCTTTGAGCGGTTCTTCGCCAGAAGAAGTTCTTTTCTTTCAAAGCTTCCACAAGTTGAGCGTTAGACGCATTGGACAACTGTAGGCTATGCGAAACGACCTTGCTTGGGGCATCTTGTTGATACAACATGCGATAGATACGACCGAATCGTTTGTCTCTGAGGTCGCTTTCGTATGCAGCTCCCTTGCCGGTCTTGAAACCGTTTGGAGTGGGATTGTGCTGAACAATGTAGTTGTACCAGTCGAGCACCCAAACGTTTCCATCTGGGCCAACTTCAGACATGATCGGTGCAGCCCAATCGTCGATGCTTGCGACCGCATTGAATGAGTTGTTGCTTTTGTATCCGGCACCACTTTTCTCAAGGACGAAGCTACCCACGAGGTGGCCGGTAGGTTCACAGACCATCGCAATTCGGTTCCACCAGGTTTCGGGATAATTGCGGGCTGTATAAAGTGCATGGCCAGCCGCAGCCGTGTAACCACCGTGCACATCGACTTGTCGAATCTTATCGGCCAGCGGCTTGAATTTCGAGTCTGGTGAGATCTTTTCCAACGTCTTGGGAGACCATCCTGCAACCTGATCATAATATCGATTCGGAATTGGCATGTGGACGCTCGGGCAATTGTTCGCTGTTGAGCCGAAAACATAACCTTCTTCGCTAAAGCCGAGTCCCCAGGTGTTGTTGTTCGTCGCCCGCATGAACTCTAAAGCATCCACGCGAATCGTGTCCTTGTCGAATACATTGGTCGCCTCCTTGACGGACTCCTTGGTCGATTTATCAATCGTAAAGGCAGGGGCCGTATTGTCGGTCGCCGCAGCCTTTACCTTGAATCGCCAAAACCCTTGGCGAAAACGCATTTGCGGTTTGCCGTTTATGACAGGTTCGGAATTGTTGTAGCCCTGCATGCCCCAAATCCAGTTATCTGGTCCATACTGGAAATTGCTAACTCCACCGTGAGTATCTCCCATTGCCCAGCCGGTGATCAGCACTTGTTTGAAATCCGCTATATCATCGCCATCCGTGTCCTTGAGATAAATGGTGGATTGTCCGTCCTGAACAATGACTCCACCGCGATAGCAAACCAGCGTGGACGGAATGCTCAAATGCTCTGCAAAAACGGTAAACTTGTCAGCATGTCCATCGTTGTCGGTGTCCTCACAGATCTTAATTCGATCGCGACCTTGCCCCTGCGTTTTAAGTTCATTTGGATAATCGATCGTTTCACAGACAAAAAGCCTGCCACGCTCGTCCCAGTTCATAGCAATTGGCTTGCCCTTTAAGCCTGCGATCTTGCCATCGCTATGGGACTCTTCCGGCCAGTTGTCATTGGATTCTTTTGCCCAAAGCGACAGGCTGAAGCTTTTAGGAACGGAATACGCTTTGATAGAGATTTCGGCAGGAACGGGGTTTTGCATCTTGGTTATCAGTTCGCCTTGAGTTCCCCAACGTTGGCCGGCAGTATAGTTTGGAATTTTGGCCCCAACCTCTGTAAACACAAAAGCCTTTTCATCAATCGACGGAGTTGTCATTTCAGGAATTGCAAAAGCACGATTGGCTGACGCTAGAGCATTAGACTCACTGCCGCTGGGAGCAGAAACTGCATTCGTCAGCGGAGCATGACACGCCCAGCGGATGCCACGCGACAGCAACTTCTGAAAGCCAACATTGCCCCAAGTTCTAATGTCATGTCCCCAGGCAGTGTAGAACACTCGGCCTTTACCGCTTTCGCGAATCCACGTGTATGGTTCACCATTGGGATCACTGACAGGCCCCGACGCATCGCTGCGTGTCTCGAGCACGATGCGATTCGGGTTGTGACGTGAATGCATGTAGCTTTCGTCTTCAGAAGAGATCGGCTTCAGCCCTTGCATGATCTCATGATCAGCACGCACGATCTTCGTTTCAAATCGGGTGAATCCATGGCGTTTGAACTGTCCGCCAACCAACTCTATGTACTTATCTGAATTCAAAAAGCAGAACGACGCGCAGTGTACTGGGATCAGTCCACCGCCATTGTTGACGTAATCCAGCAATGCTTTTTCGCCTTCAGGTGTAATCCGCTCAATGTTTGCGAAGATCAACAGGCCCGCATACTGCTTCAAATAGTCAGCATTAATATCGCTCAACTTGTCCGAATACTTCAACTCGATTGAACTCTTGGAAAATGGTTCTTTTAATGCACGATAAAACTCTGAAGGCTTGTGAAAACCGGTGTCGCCCAGCATCAAAACTTTAACTGCCTCATGATAAGCAGTCTCTTGGCAAATAGCCGTTTGGCCGCCAACGATCTTCAGCAAGCTCAATATCCACACGGCTAAAAAGAGATAGTTGTTGAAAAAGTTGCGTTTAGAACAGTCGAGATTTGTCATGATTGATTTCCGAAGAGTTGTAGTTCTAGTGAAATGGTTTGGCGTGAGATTTCAGTTCACGGAAGTCGAGTTTGTCAATGCGTCAAAACTTGCCACATTCTCTTCAGTAAGAGCGATGGCAACTCGTCGCAGCAAATCAACAAGAGTTCCCGCGTCGTTCGGCTCAAGACATCCGATCATCTTGTCGCGAATCTGCTGGCCCGCATTCCATAGCTGTTGGAGTTTACGCTTGCCAGCGGCTGTCAGAGCAACTGTTTTCGCCCGCGCGTCGGACGGATGTGACTGCCTCTTCACCAATCCACCATGATCGAGCAACACCAACATTGCTCGGACTGTGCTTGGGTCCGAAGACATTCGGCTCGCCAACTCGCGTTGAGTAAGCGCTTGACCCTGCGAAAGCATTGCCAGAAGCACAAATTGATCGGCGGTGACACCAAAAGATGCGAAACTCGCATCAGAGACACGGTGCAACGATAAGTAGGCCGCCCGAAGCGCCATCGGTAAATCTCTCTCGGTACTCATCAAACTCTCTCATTCGCGGTATCATGCGTGTACGCACTAACCGAGATTGTAGTGGAGCGATCATTTGATTGCAACAACGCGAATATAGCGGAAATTTACAAGCAAAATTTGCGGTGGGCACTCGTCGTTGTAGCTCACTCAGGACTAACCCCTGAAAGGAATGCCTCTGCTTTATTTGGCATGCGGTTCCACAAGCGTGACGGATCTTTCCCCCCTGCGAGGAATGGAGCCTCGATACACCAATCTCCGAATTGACTCCGCTCGATGGAATGAAACCCACTGAGATCCATTTCAACCCCAAGAACAAACTCGTCCTGATCGCCATAAGCAGCCTCATTATTGCACAGGGCGGACCTCAAATTGGCAAACTCACAGTTCGAGGAGCTGGAAACGTTTTCTAAGTTCGGCGCTCGGTTGGATGACGATTCTCAAAAAACGATCGAGCATGGGCGACGAATTCGTGCATGTCTAAACCAGCCTGAATACTCGCCCCTTTCCTTGTCCGGACAGGTTGTTGTCTTGCTGGCACTCACTACAAAAACTCTTTGATCGTATACCTATGGACCAAATGAAGAATGCAGAGAGAGTCGTTCAAGAGGCTGCGGCTAGCGCTCCGCCGAAACTCCTACAGCGATTGCAGTCGGCCGAGAAATTGAGCGATTTGGATCGTGACTCGATTCTCGAAATGGTTCGCGCAGCATTGACTCGATTTCAACCGATTGATCGCGAATCCGAGCCAAAACCAACGGGCGAATCATGAGCGATTCCACGGCCAGATTGCGTCGTAAGATTTCCGGAGCGGGTGAACTACAATCGGTCGTTCGAACGATGAAAGCCATGGCCGCATCCAGTATCGCACAGTCAATCTTGGTGACTCAGGACTAACCGTCCTGAGTCGCCAAGCCGCGTTGGGACGCATCGGTCGTCCGACGTGTCCCAACGCGGCCCTATGTATGTCAAAAAAGAGTTGACGGGAAAAGGTCGAATGGAGAATGCAGAGGAGGATGTGTGGGAGGATTAAAGATCGTTTCTTGTTGGTCGGCGGGCAGATTGACTGAGGTTTCGAGAAGTCGACCACTATTCTTCAGAATGTCCTGAATGGTAGTAGTGTACAATTCTTTCGTGGTCATCTCGAATCTCCATATAAGTCAGATTTAGAAACTGCTCGTCAGACCGATTTGATCGCACTTTGCCATCAACAACTTACGGCGCACGTCCTTTGTCGATGAACCGAAAGAAGCACACCAATGCTGAGATACATATTACGAACATTGATCACCATGGCAGTGTTGTGCGGCTTGCCCATCCGGGCTGTCCCGACGACAGCGCAGGAAGCCAGAGGCCAACCCGATGAAATCGAAGCAACTATTCGGGAAACGGTAGCACGTCTAAATCAACTGACAGAGGAAGCTCCCGGCAATTTGACCGTTGGCCGGGAACTGGTTAGTACATATCGCAAGCTCGCGCAGCACTATAAGATAATTGGCCAGGACAATCTGGCAGAACAGGCAATGAACCGGGCGAGGCTGGCGGTCGAACAGCATGTCGCTCCGATGCCGCTTGATTCACTAATCGCTTTACTGAAGCAGCGCGATGAGTGGTCCGTGGCGGCGGCGAATCGAATTGGACAGATGGGAGCGGCTGCATCTTCAGCGATTCCCGCCCTTAGCGCTGCACTATATGAGAACAGTTCGGAATTGCCACCGGCGGCCGGACGAGCCTTGGGACGTGTCAGCCCAGCCTCAATTCCCTTGTTGCTCAGATTGGCATATCTCTCGCAAAGCCCACAGCGCGATGTTGCCCGGAAAGCCCTTGCATTGCTCGAACAGCGACCGACAGAAGCGGCTAAGGCGATTCGTGAATCACTCAAGGAAGCTGACCCGGCCATAAGACGCAGCGCGGTGCTGGCTCTCGAGCGACTGCTGGGAGAATCAGGAGTCGTCGACGATGTGTTGGCGAGACTGAATGATGAGGATCCCGGCGTGCGTAATGCGGCAATCTTTGTTTTGTGCGTTAATAGCGAAAAGGCTGACATCGCTATCCCGGCTCTGATCAACTCCATTGCAGACAGAAGTCCCATGGTCGCTCGCGCAGCGATTTCGGCGATTGGGCGGCTGGGTGCCGATTCCAAAATCGCGTTGCACGTTTTGTCCACACTCGCTGCAGACCAGAATCATCCCCAGCGAAAATGCATATTCGCCGCACTCGACCAAATGGGGCCTGCCGCGAAGGCGGCACTTCCCCTGGTCGTAGCCGCGCTGGAGGACGAAGATCTCGCCGTCCGGGAAGTTGCTCGACAGATCCTCCGGCGTATTGATGCAGAACTTGCGGTGGCAAAGCTCGGTCCGCCGTTTGATGCTGTTCGGGAAAACCAACTTGATCGAGCCACGCTAAAGGTTGGTCCTGACGACTGGCCACAGTGGGGCGGTTCCCGGCAGCGCAACAACACGCCGTCCGGCGAGAGCACTCCGATAGCGTGGAACGTCAAGAGCGGGGAGAATATTAAATGGTCTGTGAAACTGGGTTCGGAAACCTATGGCAATCCCAGTGTAGCAAACGGGAAGATTTTCATCGGCACAAACAACGGCAACGGTTACATGAAGCGATATCCATCCGAAGTGGATCTGGGGGTGCTGCTATGCTTCGATGAGGACACGGGCAGATTCCTCTGGCAGTACTCAAGTCCCAAACTGCCAACGGGCAGAGTGCACGACTGGCCCCAACAAGGCATGCCCTCAACGCCGGTGGTCGATGGTCAGCGTCTGTGGGCGACAACCAATCGCGGTGAAGTTGTCTGCCTTGATACGGAGGGCTTCCTCGATGGGGAGAACGACGGAGTGTTTCAGGACGAAGTGAACGAGAATCCGGACGAGGCAGACATCCTGTGGAAGTTTGACATGATGAAGGAATTGAGCGTCTCTCCGCACAATATGAGCAACTGTTCGATGTTGACCGTTGATGGCATGCTCTTTGTCTGCACTTCGAACGGAATCGATGATGCGCATCGGAACATACCCGCGCCCGATGCGCCTAGTTTTGTGGCCTTGGACCGGTTAACAGGCAAGGTCATTTGGACGGACAATTCCCCGGGAATGAACATCTTGCACGCCCAATGGGCTTCGCCGAGCTACGGAGTTTTTAACGGGATACCGCAAGTTATCTTCCCTGGTGGCGATGGCTGGTTATACAGCTTTGATCCCAAGGGGGACGGAAAAGGAGGCTCAAAACTTCTCTGGAAGTTTGACGGTAATCTCAAGACTTCAATATACCGCCTCAACGGTGCAACCAGATGCCACTTTATTGCATTCCCTGCAATCTACGACGGCTTGGTCTACATCGCGATGGGCGAGGATCCTGAACACGGCGAAGCCCCTGGACGACTGTGGTGCATTAACCCGTCGAAAAAGCTGGATGGCAGTGATGTGAGCGCAGATCTCGTGGTGAACAAGGATGGAAAGGCGGTGCCGCACCGGCGCCTCTGTGCCGTCGATCCCGCTCAGGGAGAACACGTGATACCAAATCCCAACTCAGCCGTCGTCTGGCAGTTTTCTGGGTTTGATCGCAACGCTAACGGGGCGTTAGATTTTGAAGAAGAATTTCATCGCTCTCTTGGCACTGCGGTGATCAAGGACGACGTGCTATACATCGCAGACTTTTCCGGGCTGTTCCACTGCCTCAATGCAAAAACAGGTGATTCGTATTGGAGTTATGACCTGCTTGCCGCTTGCTGGGGTTCGGCATTGATTGTTGATGGAAAGGTTTACATCGGCGACGAAGATGGCGATGTGGCCATTTTCCACCATTCCGGCGATCCCGAAGCGGCCTCTCGCAATGGTGTGCCTTTCGCAGAAATGAATATGGGCATGTCGCTCTATTCAACGCCGGTGTTGGCCAACAATGTCCTTTACCTTGCAACACGGAACAGGCTCTTCGCCATTGAACGCCGGCCATGAAGTAGACTCTGTCGATTCTGATTTCAAAGGTCGGTTAAGTGGTAGGTTGCCTGGCTGGCGTAACGAACTCTGTAAATTGAATTAGCGAACTGGATTTTCCAGCGGTACACGGTAAACATAAATCGAGTGTTGTTCGCCAGTTTCCTGGGATTGCATGGCAATCACTTTCTCTGGTGCTATTCCCGGAAATCGAAATTGGTGAGATACAATCACCGAACCTTTGGGCATGTGCGAGATTTGTGTTTTCAGCACGTCCATGACTACCGGATAGAGGTAAATTGCTAGTACATCCACCTTGCTTAGATCGGCTTTGTACATATCGAACGCTTCAATTCGAGCCAACTCTGAGATTTTTTCTTTTTCGATCGTATTACGTGAAGTTGCAATTAATTCTTCGTCGATCTCGTAACCAACAGAACGAGCCCCATATTGTTTTGCTGCCGCAACCACGATTCGGCCGTCACCACTTCCTAGGTCCACGAGCAATTGGCCCGACTTCAAATCGGCGGCTTCTAACATGCGTTTCACAACATCGTCGGGAGTTGGCGAGTAGATAGGTACTGGAAGTTGCTGTGCTGTCGGACTGGGATCCAATTTTGGTGCAATGTGCTCAACAGTTCGAGGTTCCGCTTGCGGGCTCGTCGCTGTAGATGAAAGTTCGTAACAGAAGAGCTGGTTGTCAAAACGAAGGTAGAGCCGTTTGTTCGCGATAACAGGCAACGAAACTCCTGACGCAGGTTGGATATCGGGGAGTTGGAAAGATGACTGCGTTTCCAACTCTGCAGTATTTGGATCGATGAGGGAAATCAACCCTGAAGTTTCCGCACAATACAATCGTGAATCTGCATAAGTATGCGAGAACCGAGTCTTACCCATGCGTTTCGAAAAAAGTGCGTTGCCAGTGCGAGCGTCAATGTTAGTCAAAATACCCAGTTGTGTGTGCAGCAGTTTGCCGTTGACGATGAGACCAACATCCTCAAAAGCATCGAGTTTTCCTGAAACACTGAAGAGCTCCCTTATTTCAATGGATTGCCCCGAAAGTGAAAGTGCGAGTCTCGTAATTTTTCCTCCATAGCCATTGGTGAATAGAATTTCATCCTTGTCGAAAATGGGTGTATGGCTCACGGCTGTTGATTTGGGAATCTCATAGCTCGCCAGTAATCGCCCGTCCGACTTCGCAACGAAGCTCAGCGATCGATCGGTAACGGCGACATAGAATTGAAGATCTTGAATTTGCCCAGAGAGTGTTGCAGCGTGCGCCGAATGGTTAGTCCCTGTAACTAGAATTAGCCGACTCCAAACCTCCTGACCTGTGTGAGTGTTCAGTGCAACAATTGTTGCTAGGGATCCTCCCGGCACGCAGATAAGCATGTCTCCGTCGACAAGCGGATAATCGCAGTAACCCCAAGTCTGTCGGGAAACACCATATTCCTTCCGAAAGTCCTTACTCCACAATTGCGTGCCATCTGCGGTTGCAAGACAAGTTAGTACCCCGTAGGCGGTCACGGCGTAGAGCTTGCCGTTTTTGATCGTAGGCGTGCGCTGACTCAACCATCGCATCAGCGAATGGACAGCAACAAAATCCTTTGACTCGATGCCAAGTTGTGACATCCAAAGTCGCTCACCTGTCTCGGTATCAAAGGCCACCACATACTCATAACCATTGAATGCACTGATCGTATACGCTTTCTTGCCAACCACAGCAGGCGCAGCAATGCCCGCCCCCAAGCCGTTGATCCGGTACCGCAACTGTGGTCCTCCTGCGGGCCAGGCTTTAAGTAGCCCCGTCTCCTGGGAGATGTTGTTTCGCAATGGTCCTCGCCATTGCGGCCAGTCGTCAGCCTGAACGAAGCGTTGCTCTAGAATCAACAGAAAGGTGATGAGAACCAGCGATGACATTGCATGCATTTCATAGGATCCTTTTTGAGTTTACGTTGAAGTCATTTTGTAACGGTCGTTTCCTCGATCGCGTAAAGCGAGGTTGTTGCACAGAGTTTTCAGACATGGATGCTACCTAGGCAAGGGGATATTGTAGAGGTGGAGCTTGTGCTCGTTGCCATCCTCTTGCGAGTGAACCGTAATCGTTTCATCAGCCACGAAACCGGGCAGCTCGAAGCAGTGAGACACGATGCGAGTGCCAATCGGAAGCTTTTCGAACTGCGGCAAGAGATTTTCGAGTTGAATCGGAAGTAGGTATACGGCGATCACGTTTGCATTCCCAAGTTGGGCGGTGAACAGATCCGCTTGTTCAATCTCAACCAATGAGCCAACGTTCGCTTCCGCTGCCTTAGAACGGGATAAGGCTACCAGTTGCGGATCGATCTCGTAGCCTATGGCTCGACAACCATAGGTTTTGGCTGCGGTGATGACAATTCGACCATCGCCGCTGCCAAGGTCATAGACTACATCTTTAGATTGAACTCTAGCCAGTTCCAACATTCTCTCAACAATCTCTTGAGGGGTTGGAACGAATACCGAACGCAACGTGCGATCTCGATTTGGACTCGCTGTTTTTACCTTAGGAATTTCTAGCGCGATATCGTTAGGTCGATAGCGATCACGGTCTTTAGCGTTTTCACGGATGTCGTAGCGAAAGAGCAAATCATCTTCGCGAATAAATAGATGTCCCCCAGTGACGACGGGAGTCGTGTTGGCCGATGAAGATTGGTGATCCGGCAACATGAATTTTGATTTGACAACAGGCTCTTTCAATACGGCTTCGACCAAACTTATTTGGCCTTCTGATCCGTGAAAATAAAACCGACTCTCTGCGAAAGTCATTGTTGCTCGATCACCCAATCGATTCCGCCATAGAGGCAACTTACTTTTCAAGTCAAAGCAGGTGAAGATGCCATTATCAGTTTCGTAGATCTGGTCAGCTAATTGAATGGTGTCATCTGTGTATCGAGAAAAATTAAATTTTGGCGTGTCGGAATAGATTTCTCGGGCGGAGAACAGGCCATCGTGTTGCTCGATCTCGATCTGGTGGATGGATGGCTCAGACTTGGCTGGGGATCCGGATATGCATGTTATGACATTCCCTCTGATGAGTGGCGTGTGGGGGTGTGTGAACAAACCTGCAACTCTGTCATTGCGCCAAAGTGATTTTCCATTCGCCAAGTCGATACCTACGAGTGTTTTTTCAAGAAAGGCAACAAACTGCGTTTTCCCGGCTAGCGAGGCAATCACTCCGTTCGAATAAGCCGTTCCACCTGCATCGGGGACCACACATTTCCAAATGGTTTTCCCGGTCGCTTTGTCCAGTGCGACGATTGAGGCATCGGGACCGCCGGGAGTGCAAAGCAATTTGTCTTCGTAAACCATGGGACAATCGGAAAAGCCAAAAAAACCCGACTTACCGCCGAATTCCGTTGGATAGCTTCGGTGCCACACTTGCTCGCCATTGGAGCAGCGCAGGCATACGAGTTCGCCCAGCAAACCCATGGCGAATACTCGTTCACCGTCCACCGTGGGTGGGCGTTGAGTAAGCCATCGCATCGATGGATTTTGCGGGACAATGGTGCCAAGCTCTTTGGTCCACAATGGATTTCCGGTCTGTTCATCCAGCGCGCGAACGAATTCCGTGGTGTCGTATTCGCTCAGCGTGAAGACACGTCCACCTGCAACAGACACAGGCGAAATTCCCTGCCCGAGTCCGCGAACTCGCCACGAAAGAGGTGGCCCATTTTCAGGCCATGATTCAAGCAAGCCAGGCTCGATGGAAACATTGTCTCGAATTGGGCCACGCCACTGCGGCCAGTACCCTTCTTTGGATGAGGCGGGTGGTGGATTCACCGTCTCCTTTTGAATCGCAAAAAGAGTGTCCCGTGTGGCAATATAAAGAATTCCATTGGCAAACACAGGAGATGTCGTAATCGAGCCTTGCATGTTTATCTCGGCAACCGGCTTGTTCGCATCAGCCGCAAGACGAAAGATGGAGACCGTTTCTTCATCCGCAACATAGACGAGATTCTCGACGATCAGTGGCGACGCAAAGACTGAGGATTGAGTATCGTGGTGCCAGTGACGCTTGCCTGTTCGGGCATCTAGGCAGTGAAGGCTACCTTCAAAATCTCCTACGATGAGCAAATCGTCTTTGATGGCCACATTGCCTATGGTCAAATTAAATGTTTCTTCAAACTTGATCTCGCCATCGCCATTGACATCCGACGTGACGCACTCCCAAATTAAACCCGAATTTGGATTGGAAACCACTTGATGACCTTTAGTTAAATCAGCGATTTGGATTCTTGAGTTTGGGAGAACATGGCCAGAATTGTCCAGTGCCAGTTGACTGCTGATATCACCAGCTTTACTTGGATCGATGCAAACTAATCGACCTGGTCCTCCGCCATGCAGAGGATTCTCACCTTTAGTGATATAAATCCGGTCGCGATAAAATACCGGCGATGCCATAAAATGCTGTCGAGTACCACCACTCACGGAGCGTTTGTCTGTTTTTATGTTGATATCGAACTTCCAAATCAATTTGCCTGTCACGGTATCGAACGCCCGCAACCATCCGTCTCCCTGTGGAACTACCACTTGAACTCGCCCCCCAACGTCGATAACCAGTGGGCTTGACCATTGACCTAGGAGGATGTTTTCACCAGGCGAATTATCTTGCCACAATTCTTTTCCGGTAAACTTATCAAAGCAAATCAGGCTGGGGGCCTCGGGGGCTGGAAGCTGATTGCGCTCATGGTCAAATCCATTCCCTGTGATGACAAAAATGCGATTTTGGTCGGAGCTAATGGAGCAAGAATGAAACCACATCATGGAGGAACGAATCGGATAGACGCCGAATTGCTTCATCATGTCCACTTTCCAGACTTCACGTGGTTGCCGCTCGCCACGTTTAAGCGGTGCCAAATCCAAACACACTGTCTCGCAACGGTTCGTTGTGAACCACATTAGGTCCCCTTCGATGAGTGGCGAACATGACAAGGGGGACGTCGGCCAGTCGTGAATGCGAGGGGTCAAACGGGGTGAAACATATTGGAATAGCGAGCGGCCATCGCGTACATCAAAGCCAGCCAGAATACTTGCATCGTTTTTCGTGTCATAGTTTGGACGAGATAAATTGTTGGTGCCGATCCAAACTTGGCCATCGGCTACGACCGGATCGCCGAACGAAATGGAACCCAAAGGCGCACTCCAGAGAATATTGCGAGAGCCGACCCAGTTGCCTGTTTTGATATCGAATTTGCCAACATCCCAATCCGTCGGCGGGTTTCGTTCTGGGCTGACCGCATTATGCGTCCTGTCACGTCCATACATTGGCCAATCATCGGCAATTGTGTCGGCTGCCGCGGAAAGGGTGACGACCAAACTGCAAGCAAACAGTAGGCTGCGAAGTTGCATGATTTCAATCCTTTTTTGGACTCTTATGCAGAGGTGTGGTCCACAAGTATATCGTGTGCTCGGCGCCGGTTTCCTGGCTGACAATGCGAACGGTTTCGTCCGGCGATATGCCAGGTATAGCGAACTGATGTGTCACGATCCGCGAACCTGGTTTCAGTTTATCGAACTTTGGCAATAGTCGTTTCAGTAGGTCTGAATAAAGATATGCCGTTACAACCGTGGCGTCACCGAAATCTGCTTCGAACAGGTCGGCTTCCGTTACGGTGATTAGGTTACTCAAGCTTGCTCCCTGAATGCGCTGATTCGATAATTTTACTAATTCGGAGTCGATTTCGATTCCAATCGCGCGGCAACTGTGCTTCTTAGCGGCTTCGATTAGGATGCGTCCGTCGCCACTTCCTAGGTCAGCAACGAAATCCTCCTTACCGACTTTAGCGATTTCCAACATCTTGGCGACCACATCCATGGGGGTCGGGACGAAGATCGCTTTGGCGATGCGTTCACCTGCCTGCAGCGGTTGTCGCTTGGACTCAACTGGTTTTACCATCGTTACGAAGCGAGGCTCAACCGCTACCGTATTGCCAGCGTGCTGCGAAACATCGTATTTGTACAAACGATCGTTGTCGCGAAGGTAAAGACAACCGCCTGCTACGACCGGAAATGTGGAGCCGATGCCGTCGCGAGGCTCATCCAGTTTGAAGATACTCTTTTCTACGTAAGCAGTTGGATTGGCTTCGACCAAGCCGATTGTTCCATCGGACCATCGGATGTACAAGTTTCCTTCTGCATAGGTAACAGCTGCTTTGTGTCTGCGTGCACCATTAACAGTAATATTCTTGCGGCGGATGGCAGTCCAAACACTTTTCCCACTTTCAATTTCAAAGCACCCTAGAAATCCAGTCGACAAGAAAGCATACATGTGTCCATCGACGAGAATCGAACTGTCTTCGAAAGCATCGAAGGACTGTTTCTGGAAGTATTGCTCCTTGTAAGTTATCTTGTCTTTCTCTCGAACCAACTTGAGTCGAGCCAAGCCACTTAAGTAACCGTTTGCGCATAGTAAGCCATCATCTACGGCCAACGGCGTGTAAGTATTTGCGAGTTGATTGGCGATATTGTCGTAACGCCAGAGTACGCGACCATCATCAGCAGCAAACGAGACAATCCCTTCTTTTAAGAAAACTACATATTGCTTAAGTCCGTCTGTTGCAATTTGCAGCGGAGCAGCGTAGGAGAATGACTCTTTATTCACAAGCAGGTTGGCCCAAAGCCTCTGCCCGGTTTGCTTGTTTAGAGCAACAACCGTTGCGTTCGTGCCACCTGGAGTACAAATCAGTTTTTCGCCATCGATCAGTGGTCTATCGCAAAAGCCCCAATGGCCTTGTTTGGTGCCAAACTCAGTTGGATAGTGAATCCGCCAATTAACCTGACCGCTGTTTGTGTCCAAACAAACAAGCCAGCCGGTATTGGAAAAGAGGTAGACTCGATTGCCATCCACGGTAGGCGTCCGTTGGCTCAACCAGCGCATCAGCGGATTCTCTTTTACTGCTGTGCTAACCTCAGTCGACCAGAGCGTTTCACCCGCATCTTCGTCGAGCGCTACCGCATACTCAACTTCTCCAATGGTTGTGGTTGTAAAAATGCGATTCTCGGAGATGGCCAATGATGCGATGCCGTCGCCAAGCCCGTCTACCCGCCAAACCAAAGGTGGCCCCTTGTCAGGCCAGGACTTGAGCAGCCCGGTTTCCGTTGAGCGATTGTCTCGATTGGGGCCGCGCCATTGCGGCCAATATCCCTTGGTGGAAAGTCGATTCGCCTTGGCCGAATCAATCGCGTAAAGAGTATTTCTCGCGGCGATGTAAAGGGTCCCGTTCGCATACGCTAAACTCGAATAAATTCTGTTTGGATGCGAAACGGTGCGCAGCGGCTTAGCGTGCTCCGGTTCCGCTCCGAGTTGAAAGACTGTTACCTTTCCTTCTTCCTCGGTTACGAACACCTTGTCGTCCACGATCAAGGGGGTTCCCCACGAAAGGCCTTCGAGTTCGTGAAACCAAACTTGGTGGCCCGTGTTGGCATCGAAACAATGCACGAGGCCATCAAAATCCGTTGCGATCACCAGATCCCGAGCAACCGCCACGGAACTGATCGTGGAATGAAGGATTTCGGTATAATCCCTTCCGCAGTTGGTGAACTCCCAAACAAGCGCCGAGTTTGGATTCAGAATCGCATTGTCTCCGGCTTGAACGTCGATCGCTTGGAGTCGTCGCTTCGGCAATGCTTTGCCGTTCGCATGTACGGCCAATTCGGAACTGACATCGCCTCGCTTAGTAGGATCGATGCACACCAATCGTCCACGTCCCGCGCCGAGTTCAGGTTCTTGTCCCGACGCGATATACACACGATCGTTGTATACAGTTGCGTTAGCCAAAATACTGTTGCGGTTGCCCAGCCCCGAGCTTTTAAACAGGGACGCTTTATAATTCATATCGAACTCCCAAAGCAGGTGTCCGTCATTCGGATCGAAGGCTCTCACCCAGCCATCGCTTTGTGGAACTATGACCTGAACCTGACCCTGAATGTTGGCAAGCGTTGGGCTGGAAAATTGAGTCCGCAGAATATTTTCACCTGGCGAATTATCTTTCCAAATGACGGCGCCAGTGACTTTGTTCAAACATACGAGACTGGGGGCTTCTGGGTTCGCGACCTTGGTCTCATCGTAGCCGATGCCATGATTGATGGTCACGAAGATGCGATCATTCCAGGAAGCGCCAATCGAGCAAGGACGAGGCGGCCCCATTATCGGAACGCGAGGAAACGAATTGAACTCCTTAACAAAATCGAGCGTCCACAGCTCGCGAGGCATTCCCTCACCCCGCGTCAGCGGCCCAATGTCGAGGCATAGGACTTCACTGCGATTGGTTGCAATCCAGAGTCGATCGCCTTCGACCAGCGGTGAGCTTCCGAGCCCTGTCCATCCAGCGTCGTAATTGACCGTTCCAAGCCAAGGCGAATTGTACTCGTAGACCTGTACGCCATCGGTGACGCGAAAGCATTTGAGTACGCTGTTCGGTCTTGACACTGGCGAAGGAATATTATTGTCATTCGTCCCGATCCAAACAAATCCGCCTGCAACAACAGGTGAGGAATACGTTTCTGAGCCCAATGGCATCGACCATCGAACACCGCGCGCTGCGCGATTTAAGCGACCCTTATCGGGTTGTTCGACACTCCAAACTGTTGGAGGATTCTTCTCGGGGCTAACGGCGTTACGAGATCCATCGCGCCCCAACATCGGCCAGTCATCGGCTGACCAACACATAGTAGAGAAAAGCCAGAGGCCCACTAAACACACAGTCAATAATAATAAATGCGTTCGTCTGACTAGGCACATGAGGCAACTCCTTCAATAGGAACAAAAAAATATTTCAAATTGCCAATTGACCTGAGGATGGCTTCGCGTATTCGTTATGACTCTGCTACATCAGCGCTTATGCGAGAAAGATCGAAAGATCTCCAAACTTTAGTGTGACTGTGTTCAACCGCCAGGCAACGGTACGAATTTCGGGCAAGTGATGATGTTACGTTTACTTTCCCAAACTCGGACTCGGGCGTGGCCACAAGGCCGGTGAGTGTCCTTCTTCGCGGTTGGGACTCTCCGGCCGTTTTTGTTGATCCTACGATTCTTTGCGGAATCGCAGGAGTTCTTCTTTGTCTACCAGGCTGACCCGTGCAGCTCGTTGTCACAGCGTGAACGGCAACTTCAGCCGCCGCGGCGTCAGCGTTGTTTCTGCGGCGAATACCAGATCCAACGCCGCGACATCGTCTGGGCTCCAGCTACCGGACGGCGTTCGCCGCATGCCGGTGACCAGGGTGATAGTGTTGCCGGAGGCCAGGCCCAGCGCGGCGCTGCGCAGGTCGGCGAACTGCACAGTGACGGCGTGGAGAATGCTTCCGTCCTCGCCCGTCCTGAGCCAGCGCTGGATGGCTTCATCGAGGAGGGGATGCACCTGCGACGTTGTCAGCGGGGTCGCCGTTGCTTTGTCCATTGCCGGAGCGCTGGCCGCAGCCAGCAAGGCGGCTCCGATCGAGATTTTCGTCACGAAGGCTTCCGTGACGTGGATGCCGCCGCTCTTGCGGCGCTGAAAGGCGCCTTTGGTCACGGGGAAGTCGTTCGATTGCGTCTCGCCCGTCACGTAGACATCATCGTGGACGGCGTCCAGGGCGATGCCGAAGCTTTCCTCATCGTCGCCGCCGCCGAGGTAGGTGGAGAAGATGAGTGACGGGGCACCTACCAGGGACGTGTTGATCTTGGCTACGAAGACATCGGTGAAAGGCGACGTGCCGTGGTATGCACTCTGCCCGGGCACGGGGTTCTTCGTAGGAAAGTTGCTCGACGTGGTGAAGCTCGTTACATAGGCGTTGCCGGCGGAGCCCACCGCTATGCCGGCACGGACATTGATGTCATTCCCCCCATCCCAGCCACTGCCGCCGAGGTAGGTGGAGTAGACAAGCGACGATCCTGTGCTGTTCAAACGGGACACGAATGCATCGCCGCCTCCGGCGTAAGTGGACTGGTAGGCATTCACCACCGCCGCCATCGGGAAGTTGGCCGAGAAAGTCGAGCCCAGGACATAGGCTTCGCCCGTCACCTTGTCCACGGCGATCGCGTTGCCCACATCGTCGCCACTTCCGCCGAGGTACGTGGAGTAATCGAGGTCCGAGCC